>DATHWP010000096.1:0-3372 GCA_035460505.1 Methyloradius sp.
GACCCCAAAAAAAAGCCGACTTACATGCAAAAGCACAGCGGCATCAGATTTCAAGGAACACCCTTACCAGGGGTAATTTGGCGCATAAAAAATACGCCTATTTGAGCAATGACATGTTGGGGTTAGGAGCATTGCTCAAACTCTTTATTCGAGCAGCCTTCGGGCTGCTCGAATCATTTCTTAAACGCGGTTTGCGTAGTATTCAACCACCTGCTGAACATCCAGCGGGAACGGCACATCATCAATCGATGGCAAATGTCCAACTTTCACAGAAGCAGTTGTCGTATCTACTGACACCCACTCAGGAAGCGCTAAACTTGGTGTAGCCAAAGCTTCAACCACCATCGGAATCTTGCGGCTTTTCTCTTTCAAAGTCACCACATCACCCACTTTCAAGCGGATAGATGGAATATTGGCTGACTTGCCATTCAACAAAATGTGACCATGGCTAACCAATTGGCGCGCTGCGATACCAGTTGGTGCAAAACCTGCGCGGAATACGACGTTATCTAAACGGCGCTCAAGCAAAGACATCAATTTTTCGCCAGTAGGCTCACTACCTTTACGGGCTTCCAGCATCAAACCACGCATTTGCTTTTCGCTCACGCCGTAGTTAAAACGAATCTTTTGCTTTTCCACCAATTTCACAGCAAAATCAGAGCGACGACGACGCGCTGCCTGGTTGCCATGTTGTCCAGGTGGATTTGGACGGTTTTCAATAGACTTGCGTGACAAACCAGGTAATTCGATACCCAATGCGCGCATAATCTTTAATCTTGGTCCTGTAGTTCTCATTGTTTCAAAGCCTTTCCTTTAAAATCTGAAGTGAAATATTAGTCGCTACTAAATTAGTGAACCCTATATTGTAGCGTATTATTGTAAAGTTGAAGAGGGGGTAACAAAATCCGTGACCTCTTGCTGCAAAGAAAATTCACGATGCGCCTGTAAAAGCGCCTGCCAATCTTGTAACAATTGCTTGGCTGCCGACTCAATCAAATGGCTTTCCGCATACTCTGGCGCGTTTAAAGTCTGCGCCAAACTGCACCCCAACAATGCAAGGTCTTCGGAAGGATTGATTGCGTAACGTGTAGCCACACAACTTAACGATACAAGTACAGCGCTCGCTGTTGGCAAATCCGGATCAAACAGATCACTTTCCTTGATAGCGAATTCGGCTTGCATTATTTTGTTAACTTTCCTCAATCAGTTCTCAAATGATAATGTTTCTCATTTAGAATGTCAACAATTATTTGCAAACTCTTTTGAGATAAACAAATAACATTTATCAGCCACTAGTGACAATCCCGATAATCTTGACCAAATTAGCAAACCAAGCTAATGTATAGGGTTCAACATTAATTAGCATAATAATCAAGATTTTATGGACTCTTCAGCCCACTCTGCGACCGACACTCACGCCAAATCCATGACTGGTGCTGATATCGTCATCAACTGCCTGAATGAAGAAAAAGTCAAATTCGTATTTGGCTATCCAGGTGGTGCTGTCTTGCATATATATGATGCACTTTATAAACAGAATGGCTTCAAACACATCCTGGTGCGTCATGAGCAGGCTGCCGTACATGCAGCTGATGCCTATTCACGCGCGACAGGTGATGTAGGCGTTGCCCTTGTCACCAGCGGCCCAGGCGCGACCAATGCCGTGACCGGCATTGCCACTGCTTACATGGATTCCATCCCACTGGTTGTGATCAGTGGCCAGGTACCTGTACCGGCCATTGGCATGGACGCCTTCCAGGAAGTAGACATGGTTGGCATTACCCGCCCCTGTGTAAAACATAACTTCCTGGTTAAACACGTTAAAGATATTGCGCCTACGATTAAAAAGGCCTTCTTTATTGCTAAAACCGGCCGTCCGGGTCCTGTGGTCGTAGACATCCCTAAAGATATTACTGCGCATATCGCAGACTTTATCTACCCGAAAACGGTAGAGATGCGCTCTTACAGCCCGATTTTGAAAGGCCATAGCGGCCAGATCAAAAAAGCCGTTAAATTACTGCTGGGTGCAAAACGTCCGATGATTTACACCGGCGGCGGTTTGGTATTGGGTAACGGCTCTGCTGAACTGGTTAGGCTGGCAAAGGCACTTAACTTCCCGGTGACGAATACACTGATGGGTTTAGGCGGCTATCCTGCAACTGACAAACAATTTGTCGGCATGCTGGGTATGCATGGCCGTTACGAAGCCAATATGGCGATGCAGCACTGTGATGTGTTGCTGGCTGTTGGTGCACGTTTTGATGACCGCGTCATCGGCAACCCGAAACACTTTTCCGGCCAGAAACGTACCATCATTCATATTGATGTTGATCCATCCAGCATTTCCAAGCGCGTGAAAGTGGATGTGCCTATTGTAGGCGATGTTCAAGCTGTACTAGCGGACATGGTTGAAATCCTGGCGCAGGAAGAAAACAAAACCACGGACACAGCCGACTGGTGGGATCAGATCAACGAGTGGCGCGGCGTACAATCGCTGGATTACGCCTACTCTGACACTGTGATCAAACCGCAGTACGTGGTGCAGAAGCTGTGGGAAGTCACTAAGGGCGAAGCTTACGTGACATCTGACGTAGGCCAGCACCAGATGTGGGCTGCGCAGTACTACAAATTTGATAAGCCGCGTCGCTGGATCAACTCTGGCGGCCTCGGCACCATGGGCGTTGGCTTGCCATACGCGATGGGCTGTCAGTTCGCAGATAAACATGCGCAAGTGGCCTGTATCACCGGCGAGGGCAGCATCCAGATGAACATTCAGGAACTGTCTACCTGTGCGCAATACGGCCTGCCGATCAAGGTGATCCTGCTCAACAACCGTTATCTGGGTATGGTGCGTCAGTGGCAAGAATTCTTCTACGAGAACCGCTATTCTGAATCTTATATGGATAGCCTGCCTGACTTTGTAAAGCTGGCAGAGTCCTACGGCCACATTGGTATGCAAATCACCAATCCGGCTGACGTGGAAGGCGCATTGAAGGAAGCTTTCGACAGAAAAGATAAATTCGTTTTTATGGACTTTTTGACTGACCAGACCGAAAACGTCTTCCCTATGGTTGAAAACGGCAAAGGCTTGTCAGAAATGGTCTTAAGCCCATTGAGCGGTTCACGCCTGAAGGGAGAGCAATAATGCGCCACATTATCTCCCTGCTGATGGAAAACGAAGCCGGAGCACTGTCACGCGTGGCAGGCCTGTTCTCGGCGCGCGGTTACAATATTGAATCACTCACGGTAGCCGTGACAGAAGATCCAACCCTGTCGCGCATGACCATCGTCACCACTGGCTCCGACGATGTGATTGAACAAATTATCAAGCAACTCAACAAGTTGATTGACGTGGTCAAAGTGCTGGACCTC
>DATHWP010000097.1:0-14059 GCA_035460505.1 Methyloradius sp.
GCCATGTTTGTCGCCATTGGTAAAGGCATTAAAGAGCCTTGGCCGCGTGGTGGTCAACTACCATTGGGCGACGTCGTCATTCACGATCAATTCAAATAGCCAGCCATTAATCAGTAATTTCGTTTTAATCATTTAGGAACACCAACGTGCTCATTAGCAACAACATCACCATGCAGTTCGGCGCAAAGCCTTTGTTCGAAAACGTATCAGTCAAGTTTGGCGAAGGCAATCGCTACGGATTGATTGGCGCCAACGGCTGTGGCAAATCCACATTCATGAAGATTCTGGCTGGCGTATTAGAACCCACAGCTGGCAATATTGCATTGGATAGCCACGAACGCATGTCATGGTTGCGCCAAGACCAATTTGGCTATGAAGAGCAGCGCGTGCTGGATGTGGTCATGATGGGCCATGAGGAAATGTGGAAGGCCAGTGCTGAGAAAAATGCCATCTATATGAACATGGAAGCCACTGAAGACGACTACATGAAAGCCGCAGAGCTTGAAGCGGTGTTTGCTGAATATGATGGTTACACGGCAGAAGCGCGTGCAGGCGAATTGCTACTTGGTGTCGGCATCCCAATTGAGCAACATACTGGCTTGATGAGCGCGATCGCACCAGGCTGGAAATTACGTGTCTTGTTGGCGCAAGCGCTATTCTCAAATCCTGACATCTTGCTGCTGGATGAGCCTACTAACAATCTGGACATCAACACCATCCGCTGGCTGGAAGATATCCTGAACAATCGCAACTGCACCATGATCATCATTTCGCATGATCGCCACTTTTTGAATCAGGTATGTACACATACGGCCGACATGGATTACGCCAAGCTCACGGTTTATCCTGGCAATTATGATGACTTCATGGAAGCCTCAACCATGGCGCGCGCGCAACAAGCTAAAGATAATGCCAAGGCCAAGCAGCAGATTTCTGATCTGCAAGACTTCGTGCGCCGCTTCTCCGCTAACGCTTCTAAAGCAAAACAAGCTACCAGCCGCGCCAAGCAAATCGACAAAATCAAAGTTGAAGATATCAAACCTTCAAGCCGCCAATATCCATTTATTCGCTTTGAATATGATGAACGCGAAAAACTACATCGCAATGCGGTGGAAGTTGAAAAGCTCAGCCACGGTTTTGACCATCTGCTCTTTAATGATTTTGACCTGATGATAGAAGCTGGTGAGAAAGTCGCGATTATCGGTGAAAACGGTATTGGTAAAACCACACTGCTACGTTGCCTAGCAGGCCAGTTAAAACCTAAACATGGCAAAGTAAAATGGGCGGAGAAAGCCAACGTCAGCTATTTTGCACAAGACCATTCAGAAGATTTTGAAGATGATCTCAATCTGTTTGACTGGATGAAGCAATACACCAAGGCAACGGATGATGACCAAGCTGTGCGCAGTATGCTCGGCCGTTTACTATTCTCTGGTGACGATTTCAAAAAATCAGTCAAAGTGCTTTCTGGTGGCGAAAAAGGCCGCATGATGTTCGGCAAACTGATGTTGGATAAAACCAATGTCATGTTGATGGATGAACCGACCAACCATATGGACATGGAATCTATCGAGTCGCTGAATACGGCGCTCGATAAATACAAAGGCACTTTATTGTTTGTGAGTCATGACCGTGAGTTTGTGAGCTCGCTGGCTACCCGCATATTGGAAATTCGCGCAGATAAAATCATCGATTTCAGCGGCAGCTATGAAGATTACCTTGCAAGCCAAGGTGTAGAGTAAGCAAGTCAGTAAGCCATCAGGTTGATGGCTTACTCTAAGTTTTCATTTATCTAGCCTTCTCTAATATGCGCTCTAGGGCAAATATTCGGCACTGTTACAAAGCGATGTTTGTAAAAAACATTAAAGCTACGCATAATCCCTTCAGCATCTTTATTACATCGGCTGATAGGGTTATCGATCAATATGCGAGCCAAGCTGCATCCAGTCATAAAAAAGGTCATGCTTGCCTTATTGGCAGGCATCTATGCCGCATTCTGCATTGCCTGGGGACTCATTCTTCAGTCACAGGATGCAGACTCGCTGACCCCTATGATGCAGATATTGATCTGGATCAGTGTGATAGCATTAATTGCTATCATCTGCATAAGCGCCGTACTGTCTATCGTTCTGCAGAAACAAACTCTCAACAACCAGTTCAATCAGCAACTGCTTGAAAACCAGACCGAAGGTGTAATCACCTGCGACAGTAATCTTCAATTACTCACCTTTAATCGCACTGCCAGAGATTGGCATGGGCTAGACCCGCTCAAAATCCGCGCCGAAGAGTGGAGCAACTATTACGACTTGTACGATGCCGATGGGCGACAACGTTTAAACGTTGAGCAAATCCCATTGGTAAGAGCGTTCAATGGCGAAACGATTAAAGACGTACAAATGGTCGTCAAAGCCAAAGGGCAAGCGCCAAGAATTGTTTGCTGCAATGGCAATGCGTTTTATGACGATGCGGCTAACAAGCTTGGCGCCATCATCGTCATGCGTGACATCACGACAGAACTCGAGCAATCAAAAATACTATTACAGAACGAAGCCATTTATCGCGAGATGTTTGATGCAAACCCCATACCGATGTGGGTATTCAACATTAAAACCCTGGACTTTCTTGCAGTCAATAATGCCGCCGTTGATCTATATGGCTGGACAAAAGAAGAATTCCTAGCAATGACACTCATGGACATGCGCCCAGTTGAAGAGCAGCAAAAGCTACTTCAACTTCAGCCCAGCTTTGAGAATAATCAGGTAAAAAGTTTTGGTGAATGGCTGCACTGGAAAAAGGATGGCAGCCTGATAGACGTAGAAATCACCTCTCATCCCATCATATTTAATGGACAAACTGCAAGGCTAGTACAGGCTTATGACGTCACAGAGCGTAAATTAATCGAGTTTGAAACCCAGTGCACCAATCGTTTGTTATTGATGCTTAGCAACGTCAATAAACTGATTATGCATCGACTGCCTTTGCTCGAGATATTTCATGAGGCCTGCCGTATAGCGGTTGACGATGGCGGCTTCAGAATGGCCTGGATAGGCCTGATAGACGAGCATGCCAACAAGGTAAATGTGATCTCCAGCGCGGGAGAAACAGGTAGTTATATTGAAAACTTGAATATTGATTTACGCAATTCAGAAACGCATCAGATCCGCATCGCAGACCTAAAAAATGGGCCGATTGTTACCTCAATTAAGTCTGCAAAATATGTGGTGATTGATGACATTGCCACAGACAAAAGAATGACCTACTGGCGAGAAGCCGCGCTTGGCCATGGATATAAAAGCATGATGAGTTTGCCACTTAATACCAATGGCAAGGTAATCGGCACACTCAATGTCTATGTTGGGCAAACAAACTTATTTAAGCAGAGAGTGATTGATTTGCTAGACCAGTTTTCCAACGACGTCTCATTTGCTATTTCGGCTTCAGAGGTAGATCGAGAAAAACAGCTGGCAGAGCAGGCACTACAAAAGAGCCAAACACTATTTCACACACTGGCTCAGTCCTCCCCTGTTGGCATTTTCCACACCAACGCCAAAGGCCAGTTTATTTATGTCAACAAGAGCTGGGTGAAAATTACTGAAACCAAGCTTGAGCAAGCAGCCAATAATCGCTGGCTGAATGCATTGTATGAAGAAGATCGCCCAAGAGTCAGTGCAAAGTGGAAAGAAGCACTCGCAACCAAGCAAGCATTTAATCAAGAGTTCAGGTTTATCCGTACTGATGGTAAAACTGTTTGGGTCAAAGGTCAGGCCGCCACAGAATATGATGAGCAACATCAGTTCATGGGGTTTGTAGGCACCATTACGGACATCACCATACTCAAAAACAATGAAGAGCAGCACCGCATGTCACGCGCTGTATTTGAGAATACGCGCGAAGGCATCATGGTGACTGATGCTGATAGCCGCATCCTAATGGTCAATTCAGCATTCACTGATATCACTGGCTATGACTCTGAAGAAGTCATCAATCTATCGCCCAAACTGCTTAATTCTGGCAGACATGATGAATCGTTTTTCTCTGACTTGTGGGATATCTTGATCCAAACGGGCCATTGGCAGGGCGAGATGTGGAATCGTCGTAAAAATGGTGAGGTTTATCCCCAATTAATGAGCATCAGCTCAATCAAAAGCGAGTTGGGTGACACTACTAATTACGTGGCTGTATTTGCCGACATCTCCAATATCAAAGCCTCTGAAGACCAGCTAGAGTTTCTTGCAAATCACGACCCACTCACCCACCTGCCCAATCGATTGATGTTGCTATCGCGACTAGACCATGCAGTTCAAGTAGCACGACGCGAAGGTAATATGCTGGCATTGTTAATGCTGGATCTGGACCGCTTTAAAAACGTGAATGACAGCTTTGGTCACTTAGCGGGTGATGAGTTATTACAACAAGTGGCTAAACGCCTGCTTAGCAAACTCAGAGCCGTTGATACCGTCACGCGACTAGGTGGCGATGAATTCACCATATTGATTGAAGGTATTAGCTCGCAAGATGATGTAAATAAAATCGCCAGCAGCATCATCAGCGCCTTAGAAACACCTTGGATACTCTCCAATAATGTTGAAGTGCGCATAGGCACCAGCATTGGGGTTAGCATTTTTCCGGGGCATGGTGAGTCGGCACTAGAGCTTCTACAACACGCAGATGCCGCACTATATCAAGCCAAGAATGCTGGTCGCGGCTGCATTCGATACTTCTCGGAAAGCCTGACACAAGCTGCGCGTGATCGGTTTCATATTGAATCAAGATTACGACAAGCCATCCCCAATAATGAGTTGCGGGTGTACTACCAGCCCAAGGTTGATATACGTACAGGCCGCATCATAGGCGCAGAAGCTTTGGTGAGGTGGCAAGACCCTGTAGATGGTTTAATCATGCCCTTTATTTTCATCGGTATTGCAGAAGAAACTGGCCTGATTAAATCGCTGGGCGAATGGGTGCTGGCCGAAACTTGCAGGCAAGGCAGAGAATGGATAGATGCTGGAATGCTACCACTTAACCTAGCGGTGAATCTGTCAGCACATCAGTTTCATCACGGCAATATTGTAAAAACCTTGAGCGATGTGCTTGAATCTAGCGGCTTTCCAGCTGAACGCCTTGAACTTGAGCTCACTGAAAGCATATTGATGCAGCGTGAGAATGAAATGGTTGAAACGCTGAATCAACTGCGTAGCAAAGGCGTCAGCCTCTCGATTGATGACTTTGGCACAGGCTATTCATCACTGGCCTACCTCAAGACATTCCCGCTAGATGTACTAAAGATCGATCGCAGCTTTGTGATGGACATTGAGAAAGACGAAGATGACCGTGCCATTACAGCCACTATCATCAAGATAGCGCATACCTTAGGCCTTAGAGTTGTGGCGGAAGGTGTGGAGACACAAGAACAATTAGAGTTTCTTGATGCGCATGGCTGCGACATGTATCAAGGATATCTGATGGGGAAACCAATGCCCGCCGATGACTTTATTGCGCTGCTAAAACGGACTAACCATTAACCTTTAAAGCCCGTCTTTAAATCGTTGTAAACATGGCAAGCACGGCGAGGGTCATCATTAAAGTTGCTAGCCAACCCAGCAATTTCAATCGCTTGGATATGACGAACTGTCCCATAATCTCTGACTTTACTGCCATCAGCATCATCACTGCCATAATCGGCACTGAAATCACGCCGTTAATCACTGCACTCCAATACAAGGCTTTAATCGGGTCTATCGCAGTAAAACTCATACCAACACCAATCAAGGTGGATAACACAATAATCGCATAGAACGGTTTGGCCATCCGTGGTGAGAGCTCCAGACTATGCTCCCATTTGAATGCACCAGCCATCGCATAGGCCGATGCGCCAGCCAGCACAGGTATGGCAAGCAACCCCGTGCCAATAATGCCAGCGCTAAACAGCAAGAATGCAAATTCACCCGCGATTGGCCTCAACGCTAGTGCCGCTTGCGCAGAGGTTTGTATATCGCTGATGCCATGCAAATTAAGCGTAACGGCTGTGGTTAGAATAATGAAAAAAGCCACCAGATTAGAAAACCCCATGCCAACCATCGTATCAATCTTAATGCGGCGCAGGCTCTCTGTGGCTTGCTCAGGGGCAGCAATCAACGGCTTCGATTGGGGATCAGCAAGCTGCTCCTCTACCTCCTGCGAAGCTTGCCAGAAAAAGAGATAGGGGCTGATGGTTGTACCAAATACTGCGACGACCGTGGTGATGTACTCTGTTTGCCAACTGACATGCGGGAGAAATGACGTAACGAGCACCTGCGTCCACGGAATATGCACCACAAATGCAGTGGCTACGTAAGCCAGAAGCGACAGCGTGAGCCACTTGAGAATACGCACATAACGGCGGTATGGAATAAACACCTGAAGTAGCAAAGAAACCAAACCAAATATCAGCGCGTAGAGATGCGCAGAGCCACCCACAATCAATTTAAATGCCTCGCCCATGGCAGAGATGTCAGCGGCAATATTAATGGTGTTAGCGACCAGCAATAAACTCAATACGCCATAAAGTAACCAAGCAGGGAAATGTTGCTGGATATTGTCAGCGAGGCCACGGCCTGTCACCCTGCCGATTTTTGCGCTGACGATTTGTATGCTCACCATCAAGGGGTAAGTAAACAACACGGTCCACAGCATGTTCATGCCGAACTGCGCACCTGCCTGAGAATAGGTCGCTATACCGCTTGGGTCATCGTCCGCAGCCCCAGTAATCAGGCCAGGCCCTAACTTCTTTAATAAGCGATTGACTTGCGGGGTGGGGATTAACTTCATCAGGCATCGCTTCCATCAAGGACTTGCTATAGAAGCAGGACTATACGTCAATAGACCCCGCCTTAGTAGCGCTGGGGCACCTAGTTTTATCAAGCCTTACTAAGGCTTGATAAAAAATCCATTAATAAAAATTTGAATGCTACAGAAAGCGCGCCCACAAACGTGCGCCCGTCTCTTTCAGGCGCATGAGCAAAGAGCGATGTTCCCATTCAGACAGCGTGATTTGTTTTGAGTCCAGCAAGTCTTTTTCATACAGCGCTTGCATGCGATCTGCAAAATCTTGCCCAAGTATCACGGCATTTATTTCCTGATTATTTAAAAAGCTACGCCAATCCATATTGCTTGAGCCAACTGTTGACCACACACCATCAATCATCGCAGTTTTTGCGTGCAGCAATGCATCTTGCCGCTCATAGATTTTCACGCCTGCTTCAAGCAATTCGTCGTAGTAAGAGTGAGATGCGTAAAACACGAGATTAGAGTCAGTTCTGCTTGGTAACAACAAGCGCACATCTACGCCGCGCCCTGCCGCTTCTTTAAGCGCAGCCAGCATTTGCTTATCTGGTACGAAATAGGCATTGGTAATGTATATCTGGCTCTCTGCACTGTTGATGGCAGAGATTAAAGTCACATACATCAAGCTGAATGGATCATCTGGCGTGCTGCCAATGGCGCGCACAACGTCTCGCCCAGCAGTCACGGATGCAGGGAAATAGTCATGATTTTCAAGTGGCTCGCCTTTTTGCTTTTCCCAGCTGGTCATAAACAGTTTCTGGAATTCCCCCACGACAGGGCCTTCCATCCGCAGATGGGTGTCTCGCCAGGCGAGTCCATCTGACTTTTTAGTCTGCTTGCCATCTTCAGCGTGATCTTCAAGAGATTCTTTACGGCGTTTATTGCTACTACTGCTGGCAAACGCACTACCGAAAGAGCCAGATGAATACACACTGCTAATGTTGATACCACCAACATAGGCAATCTGGCCATCGATCACCAATAGTTTGCGGTGATCCCGCTCATTGAGTTCCCAGCCTTTTCGTGTGTTCAACGGGTTAATCGGATTGTATTCAACCACGTGTGCACCAGCATCAACTAAAGGCTGAAAGAAAGATTTTGGCGTATTTAAGGAGCCGACACTGTCATAAATCAGGTTAACCTGCACACCCTCAAGCTGCTTCTGCAATAAGGCATCCACAAAACGCTGGCCTATATCATCTGGCTCCAGGATGAAAGTTTCCATATCAATCGTGTCTGTTGCCTGCGCAATTGCGGCAAACATAGATTCATAAGTGGCTGGGCCATCCACCAATAACTCTACTTTATTACCCACCATCAGTGGGCTATCGCCTACATCCTGCTCAATGGCAAGATGGCGATCAAATATATTGGTGTCATCAGCACCATTTTGTAACTTGGCTAATATGGCTTTACTTTGCTGGTTAGATAATGGGCCGCGCGCGCCCTCCATCTTGATCGATTTGGAAGAATGTAATGCCATATCTGGGTTAATAGTAGGCAATGTGCCACAGCCCGCCAGTAGCAAGGGCATACACAATAAAAATGGCTGCGCCCGTCTAAAGCCATATTGCTTTAACTGGGACATGGCTGCCCCTGACACAACAAGCTGGCGAAATTCTGATTTTGACTCTAACAAAATACGCACCATTCAAAAATTAACAGATAAGACATAGTTAAGGCGTATTGACTCTAAACTAGCCAATACGCCTCGAATCATCACAATAGTGATGGCCATTTCAATTACATGGTGGTTACACGAACACCTGCTGTATCAACGCTTTTCACGCCTTCAATCTTCGCAGCAATATCTTTTACGTGATCAAGCGCATCTTCACTAGCTAATTGACCTTTAAGCACTACCACGCCTTTTGTGGTTTCTACGCTCACGTCAAAACCTTTAGTCACGCTATCAGCCAGGATCGCTGATTTCACTTTGGTGGTAATCCAGCTATCAGAAACTTCACGCTTCGCTTTATCCGCAGTTTTATTGCTATCAGGTGTTTTAACCGTGTTATCTACACTCTTAACACCATCCACTGCCTTGGCAATGCTTTCAGCACGTGATTTTGCAGCTGAACTGGTCGCTGAGCCTTCTAAAGTCACTACGCCATTAGTCGTAGTCACATCAATTTTTGATTTCTTCAGGCCATCATCTGTTAATAGTTTTGCTTTAATTTTTGCAGTGATTGCAGTATCGCTAAGGGTAGCGCTTACACCATCACTATGCGCTTCAGGTGCCGAAGCATCGGCTAACATAATGCGAGTATCAGCAGCATTCGCGGTGGAGAAATGCACGCAAGCCAGTAAGGCAGTCGCAGATAGTGCTTGATAGATTGCAGATGTGTTTTTTAAAGATTTCATGGTGTTCTCCTAATCATTAACAAAAGATTTAATACTGAAAAATCAGTATTTCTTCAACTGATGTAATGCAAAGCATCAAATAGAAGAAGATGTGCCTATTATGATTTCGCAGAAAAAAGTCACCATAGTCGCAAGCTGATAATGCTGTAGGAGTTATCTGATGTAAGGTGAGTAGGATTATTACGCTGGCGGAGAGAGAGGGATTTGAACCCTCGATGGGCTTGCACCCATGCCTGATTTCGAGTCAGGTACATTCAACCACTCTGCCACCTCTCCGATGGTCTAGATTATATCGTGGAGTCCATCTGATCAATACAGCCTGTGTAAATTAAGGTTAACCATATATTTTGCCAACTGGACAAGATTGCAAAACTTGTAGAAACTTGGCTTATGCGAGCCCTTTTCTCTCCCGTCACCGTTCTTATCTGTATTTCGCTGATGCTATCAGGATGTGACAAACCAACACCTCTACCAAGCCCTAAAGCCCAAAATAACAATAAAGAAATAGTGATTGTCACGCACAACGGCCCCAATACTTATTACATTGATGGCGAAAATCAAGCGGCAGGGTTGGAATATGACTTAGTCAGTTTATTCATGAAAGATTTAGGGCCTGAATACACTGTCAAATACCTGATTGTGGACAACATTTCACAGGTGATCCCAGCGCTGATGAAAGGCCAAGCCAATATCGCAGCGGCTGACCTCACCATTACCCCCGTAAGAAAGCAGTTGGTGGTGTTTAGCGACCCATACCAAAGCGTGCAAGAGAAGCTGGTATATAACAAATCACAAAATGACAGACCAAGATCTCTGAAGGATTTAATCGGCAGAAAAATTGCCGTGACGGCAGGTACAAGCTACGCGGAACGGCTGCAAACCCTGAAACAAAAAGAGCCTGAACTCAGGTGGGAGCTACTGAATAATGCAGGGGCTGATGAACTACTGGAGCAAGTTGCACAAGGCAAGCTGGATTACACCGTGGCAGATAGCCATATTGTCTCCATGCTGCAGAATTACTACCCGAATCTGGGAGATGAAATGGCGATTGGCGAGCCCGAGAAAATTGCTTGGGCATTCCCTAAAAAAGGCCCCACATGGCTACGTGATCGCGCGAACCAGTTTTTTGCACGCATCAGTAAAGACGGCACATTGCGCAGCCTGATAGATCGCTACTACGGGCATTCTGATCGCCTTAACCCTGTGGACATCACTAGCTTCCTTGAGCGCACGCGCACAACCTTACCTGAATACGTTCCCCTATTTAAACAGGCGCAGGAATTAACGGATATTGATTGGCGCCTGTTGGCAGCCATTAGCTATCAGGAATCTCATTGGGATAGATTCAACACTTCCCCCACCAATGTGCGTGGCTTGATGATGTTGACTGAAAATACTGCCGATTTACTGGGGGTGACAGATAGGCTGGACGCCAAGCAAAGTATTATGGGCGGCGCGCGCTACATACTATCGCTGAAAGACATGATCCCCAAACGCATAGAAGAGCCAGACCGCACCTGGTTGGCACTCGCAGCCTACAATATCGGCTATGCCCACCTTGAAGATGCAAGGGTCTTAGCGCAACGTCTGAAACTTAACCCTGATAGCTGGGCAGACCTTAAAAAAACACTGCCATTATTAAACAAGGCTGAATACTACACCACCCTGAAATATGGCTATGCCAGTGGCGGCGCACCCGTGGTGTTTGTGGAATCCATACGCAGTTATCACAAAGTGCTTGAGAAATATGAACCACAACATAAACCTGTATTACCAAACTTCAATGTCAATAACCTCAATTTCATAGAACAGCAATTGAGCATGGGGAATATGTCCCCATCCATTCCCCGTTAAATTAAGTGAAAGTCCATTAAAGCGGTTTTAATAGCGCCACATTGCCCATGTAAGCACGTAATACCTCTGGCACTGTCACACTACCATCTGCATTCTGGTAATTCTCAAGCACAGCTACCAGCGTGCGACCAACAGCCAAGCCGGAGCCATTCAAGGTGTGTACCAGCTCGGTTTTGCCAGCTTCATTACGGAACCGAGCTTGCAAACGTCTAGCTTGGAAGGCTTCACAGTTAGAGACAGATGAAATCTCACGATAGGTATTCTGTGCAGGCAGCCAGACTTCCAAATCATAAGTCTTGGCAGCACCAAACCCCATGTCACCAGTACACAATGAAACCACGCGATAAGGTAAACCCAAGGCTTTGAGAATATTCTCGGCATGCCCCACCATCTCCTCCAGCGCTTCGTAGCTTTTTTCTGGATGGACAATCTGCACCATTTCAACTTTATCGAACTGGTGCTGACGTATCATACCGCGCGTATCGCGACCATAAGAGCCAGCCTCAGAACGGAAGCATGGCGTATGCGCTGTAAGCTTGATGGGTAAAGATTCAAGCGGCACGATTTCATCGCGTATCGTATTGGTCAAAGTGACTTCTGAAGTAGGAATCAAATAGAGCTTGCTGTCATTATGCGAAAGTGAAAACAGGTCTTCCTCAAACTTTGGCAACTGGCCTGTGCCAGTCAGCGTTTCGGCATTAACAAGATAAGGTGTGTAGCACTCTTCGTAACCGTGCTGTTCAGTTTGTGTATCCAGCATGAATTGCGCTAACGCACGATGCAGTTTAGCAATATGGCCACGCATCAAGGTAAAGCGTGTGCCTGAGAGTTTAGTACCTGTATCAAAATCCAGGCCCAAAGGCGTACCAACATCGGTATGGTCTTTGATCTCAAAACTAAAAGAACGAGGCGTGCCCACTTTGCGTACTTCTACATTATCCGCTTCGGATTTCCCTACTGGCACGCTCTCATGTGGCAAGTTAGGTACATTAAGCAATATTGCCTGTAATTTAGATTGGATTTTTTCAAGCAACTCTTCATTAGCTTTCAGCTGCTCGCCCAAACCAGCAACATCAGCCATGATAGAGCTAACGTCATCTCCTTTGGATTTTGCAATTCCTATTTGCTTTGAACGAGAATTTCTAATTGCTTGCAAATCTTGCGTAATAGTTTGTACAGATTTACGTTCCTGTTCCAATACACTGAAACTTGCCGTATCGAAAGTAAAACCACGGACTGCTAATTTGCTGACTACGGCATCTAAATCGTTACGCAACTGCTGAATATCTAACATGCTATTTCCTAATGATTTTTACTATTTCTTTTTTGAATGCTTTTGCTTGGCTTCATGATCAAGCTGTTTGAGGCGCTGCAGCTTTTCGCCAATTTTACCCTCTAGGCCACGTGGCGTGGGCATATAAAACTCAATCGCCTGTAGATCATCGGGGAAATAATCTACCCCTGCGGCAAAAGCATCAGGCTCATTATGTGCATAACGGTACTCTTTACCGTAATCCAAGTCTTTCATCAGCTTGGTGGGCGCATTACGCAAATGCAGCGGAACGTTGCGTGATTTATCCTGTGAGATAAATGCCTTAGCCTGGTTATAAGCCATATAG
This sequence comes from Methyloradius sp., assembly GCA_035460505.1. GTDB lineage: Bacteria > Pseudomonadota > Gammaproteobacteria > Burkholderiales > Methylophilaceae > Methyloradius. The sequence goes on from DATHWP010000097.1 coordinate 12,660, forward strand.
GCCGCATTGCTCTTGGGTGCGACTGCGCAATAAATCACAGCATTAGATAAAGCCAATTCACCTTCTGGAGAGCCGAGGCGTTCATAAATCTGGCAAGCCTCTAAAGCCATGGTCTGCGCACGTGGGTCGGCAATACCAATGTCTTCAATCGCCATACGCATGATGCGGCGACCCAGATACAAAGGGTCGGCACCACCATCAATCATGCGTAGAAACCAATATAACGCGGCATCGGGGTTAGAGCCACGCACTGATTTGTGTAGGGCAGATATCTGGTCATAAAAGGCTTCGCCGCCTTTATCAAAGATACGCAGTTTACTTGCCATCGTGCTTTGCAGAAAGGCGTCATCAATATGCGTAATATTGGCAGACTGCGCTGCATTAAACAGGCCTTCCAGAAAGTTAAGCAAGCGGCGCGCATCACCATCGGCATAAGCCAGTATCTCAGACTTAACACCCTCTTCTACCGTCACACCTTCACCCACAGCCTGCTGCGCCCGCTGGAATAAAAGCGCCAGCTCTTCTTCAGACAAAGCCTTGAGCACGAACACCTGCGCACGGCTTAGTAAGGCACTATTCACCTCAAACGATGGGTTCTCAGTAGTCGCGCCTATAAACGTCAGCAAACCACTTTCAACAAACGGCAAAAACGCATCCTGCTGCGACTTATTGAAGCGATGGACTTCATCAACAAACATGATGGTACGGCGACCAGATTGCTGCAGACTATATTCCGCTTGCTCAACCGCAGCACGAATATCCTTCACACCAGCTAACACTGCTGATAATGGAATAAATTCAGCATCTGAAGCATTCGCAATCAGCCGTGCAAGCGTGGTCTTACCAACGCCTGGCGGGCCCCAAAGTATCATCGATGGCAATTTACCCGAGGTAAATGCCAAGCGTAACGGCTTACCCTCAGCCAGCAAATGCGACTGCCCGACCACTTCATCTATGGTCTGAGGACGTAGTCGTTCTGCAAGCGGGGCTTGTGGCGTATTCGGTTTAAAAAATGAATTCAATTGAGCAGGCTATAAAGAAACAAGCCTATATTGGAACATTGATTGCCTCGGGTGGCAAACCAGACTGATAACGCTGCCATGCCATCTGATAGGCACGCTCCAGATGCTTAACCTTTAGCTTGATGTCAAACAAAGGGGCTGTATAGCGCTTGGCCTTGAGTTTCTCGCGCATGGCCAGATACTCATCAGGGTGCGTTGCATAGAAAATAGCTAATTCCTCGTAGGCCTCAAATGAATCAACCACAAGTTCAGGCATTTCCAGCGCATAAAGCAATGAACCAGCACCACGTGATGACGTTTGCTCGCTCATACAAGTAATCAACGGCAAGCCCTGCCAGAGCGCTTCTGCGCCAGTGGTATGGGCATTATGCCAACGGG
>DATHWP010000098.1:0-35163 GCA_035460505.1 Methyloradius sp.
TACCACAGTCTCCAGTTCTTACATCAGCGCAATCAAGGCGCGCGAAGTTGGGCTGCCTTTGTTAGCGATGGAACAGATCAGCAAGCTGGATATATATGTCGATGGTGCTGATGAAGTCAGCCCAGGCTTGGCATTGCTCAAAGGCCGTGGCTCAGACTTGGTCAGGGAAAAACTCCTGGCGCGTGCCAGTGCTGAATTCATCGTGCTAGTTGACCAAAGCAAGCTGGTCAGCCGCATAGGTGAAAAATATGCCATCCCAATTGAAGTTATGCCATTTGCATGGCAGCTAGTTCAAGCCTCGCTGCAAGCTCAAGGTGCCACTGGCGAATTACGCCCCAATGCCAGCAAAGATGGTCTTGCAATGACCTCACACGGCAGCCTGGTGCTGGAAATGACCTTTGACGTCAAGCTCAGCAGCAGCGAGCTGAATATCATCCTGAACAATACGCCGGGCATTGTTGAACATGGCATTTTTGAAGGTCTGGCTGGTACGGTGCTGATTGCGCATGAAGGAAAGATAGAAACGCGACTGGCAGATTAACAAGTTGATTGGCAAGTTTGCTTTATCGCCATAGAATTCAATTCATCTAATTGGAACCCATTACAGAGTGTCTTTTTCACGTCAATTTCTGCTAAGTGTTTTGCTCATAATCTGCATTCCACTGCAGGGCTTAGCGGCTGCTTCCATGCCAGCTTGCCAGCATATGGCGGCGATGCTTAAGGCGCAGGCAGCAACAGAAATGGACATGAGCCACATGACGATGCCTGCTGATCAAGATATGACAATGGATATGGCAGATTGCGAACAGCATCATTCGCCAGAGCCAACGCCTCAGCATGGTGGGGACTGCCACAAATGCTATTTTTGCTTAATAGGTGTCACTGCATGGCTGATGCCACAGATACCGAATATCAGCATCGCACAAACCCAATCGCTACATTCTTCACAAACAGTATTGCTTAACCAGACCACGAACTCCCCACCCTACCACCCACCCAAAATTCTCTCCGCTTGAGTTCGATTCAGCACGACCATGCCTTTTACTTCGCGCAGAGGGTATGGTTTCCGATGGTTAGTCCACAGCCTTGATCTCACATTAGTCAAGTCTTGGCCTGACGTACATTAAACCCGGAGAGCATCATGAATAAACGCGTAAAGAGAAATGCCATATGGCTGCTATGCCTGGTATTCAGTGGCTGTGCCACCTTGCCCAGCGATGGTGGTATGAGCAATATCCAGCAAAGCATCAAACTGCATACTGGTAAGGATATCCAGCTAGTTAAAACAGACGGCGACCAGCAGACCATTACAGCGCGCACCGACGAATTACTGCAAGCGCCGCTAACGGTAGAAGATGCCGTACAGATTGCCCTGCTCAATAACAAAGGCTTGCAAGCCACACTGTATGAGGTCGGCATCTCAGAGGCCGATCTAGTGCAAGCTAGCCGATTGCCTAACCCTCGCTTCAGCATGTTGCGCGCGCGCAATGGCGATGATTACAAGATAGAACAGGCTTTTACGTTCAACATCTTCGCCCTCTTCACCATGCCCATGGCCAAACAGATAAGCCAGCAGAGACTGGAGCAAACCAGAACCCAGGTAACGCTTGAGGTAATAGGTTTGGCAGCAGATACGCGTAAAGCTTACTTCAATGCTATTGCCGCTGAACAAGGGCTAGGCTATATGGATCAGGTCAAACTAGCCGCTGAGGCCAGCGCCGAACTAGCGATAAAAATGGCGCAGGCGGGTAATTTCAGCAAACTGGATCAATCGCGCGAGCAGGTGTTTTCGGCTGAAGTTGCTAGTGAATATGCACGCAGCGAGCAAGCTGCTTATGCCACTCGAGAGTTGCTGATTCGCAAAACGGGGCTGGTTGGCAAGCAAGCAGATTTCACACTACCAGAACGCCTGCCTGAGCTCCCTGATCAATTAAAACCTGCCGCCGATGTCAGTGCTGATGCCATCAAGCAAAGACTGGATATTCAAGCCATACAGCAACAAGTGGGCAGTCTGGCGAAAAACCTTGGACTGACCAAGACCACTCGCTTCATCAATGTGCTAGAAATCGGCCCAGCACGCGTGCTGGAAGGCAAACGCTCAGACCCTTACAAAAATGGCTTTGAGCTCAGTTTTGAATTACCCATATTCGATTTTGGTACGGCCAGGGTTGCAAAGGCAGAGGCCATTTACATGCAGGCGCTGAATCGGGCGGCAGAACAGGCCGTCAATGCGCAATCTGAATTACGCGAGGCCTATTTCAACTACCAAAGCAGTTATGAGATCGCCAAACACTACCACGATAACATCGTGCCGTTAAGAAAGCGCATCTCCGAAGAGAACCAGTTGCGCTACAACGGCATGTTGATCAGTGTTTTTGAGTTATTGGCCGACGCGCAAACGCAAGTCAGCAGCGTCAATAGCTATATCCAGGCCTTACGCGACTTCTGGCTCGCTGATGCAGAACTACAAAGCGCCATTACTGGCAAACCTTTGAAGGAATAATCAAATGACAACTCGCAGACAATTTTTAAGCAATGCCGGCATGGCTATCCTCAGTGCTGGCCTAGTGAGCCGCGCAGGTGCGGCTTCATTGCCCGAAGCACCAATGGTGCATGACGCTCTGACACAAGCTCCTCTACAACCGAATAATGGCCAGCCTTACAATCCCGTAATCACCCTCAATGGCTGGACTTTACCGTGGCGTATGAAGAATGGTGTGAAGGAGTTTCACCTGATTGCCGAGCCCGTAGTTCGGGAAATTGCGCCAGGTATGAAAGCCAATCTCTGGGGTTATAACGGCCAGTCGCCAGGGCCTACCATCGAGGTGGTTGAGGGTGACAGAGTGCGATTATTCGTCACCAACAAACTGCCTGAGAACACGTCTATCCATTGGCATGGGCAACGCCTGCAGAACGGCATGGATGGCGTCAGTGGCCTCACCCAGCCTTCGATTCCCGTAGGCAAAACCTATGTTTACGAATTCGTTGCCAAGCGCCCAGGCACATTCATGTATCACCCGCACGCCGATGAAATGCTGCAAATGGCGATGGGCCTGATGGGTTTCTGGGTGACCCACCCCAAAAGTAGCAAGAATGAATTGATCGCCCAAGTTGACCGCGATTTCTGCTTTTTGCTGAATGCCTACGACATTGCGCCAGGTAGTGCCACTCCCAAGGTGAATACCATGACTGACTTCAATCTGTGGACATTCAATAGCCGCGCCTTCCCTGGCATTGATCCGCTAGTCGTTCGGCAAAATGACAAAGTGCGCATCCGCGTTGGGAACCTCACGATGACCAATCACCCGATACATCTGCACGGGCATGAATTCATGGTGACTGGTAGCGACGGCGGCCCTTGGCCCAAAGCCGCACGCCATCCCGAAGTCACCACCGATATTGCCGTGGGCCAGATGCGACAGATCGAATTCATCGCCGACGCTGAAGGCGACTGGGCGCTGCATTGCCACAAGGCGCACCATACCATGAATGCCATGGGTCACCAGGTGCCAACCATGATAGGCGTTGACCAATCTGCAGTGGCTGCGAAGATTAGTACGCTGCTGCCTGACTACATGGCCATGGGTGAATCTGGCGGTAGCGACATGGCTGACATGGGCATGCCTATCCCCGAAAACACCCTACCAATGATGGCGGGCGAAGGGCCATTTGGTGCGATAGAAATGGGCGGCATGTTCACTATGCTCAAGGTGCGCAAGAACCAGCCGAAGAATGACTACAAAGATCCAGGCTGGTATCAGCACCCACAAGGACAGGTAGCCTATGAATGGACTGGCAGCGAAGAAGCGCTGCCACCTGCTGAACAAGCGCACGATGCCATGCAAGGCATGAAAATGGACGATTCAGCTCCCATGCATGTGCATAAGCCGGGGATGCATATGGAACATTAAGCTGAAATAAGCCTTATTGCTTTAAACTAGCGGCATTTTCAGCAATAAGGTTTTCCCTCTATGCAACTCGAACGTATCCTTTTTTCCCAAGGTTTTGGCTCACGCAAAGGCTGTCGCTCACTGGTGCGGCATCATGCTGTCACGGTACAAGGCGTGGCATGCGATGACCCATTTGCCGAATTTGATCCTGCTGGGCTTGAATTCACCGTGAATGGTGAGGCTTGGCAATACCATGAGAAAGCCTACCTCATGCTCAACAAGCCTGCGCATTACGAGTGCTCGCACAAACCAAAACATCACCCCAGCGTATTTATGTTGCTACCCGCAGCGCTCACGGAACGTGATGCGCAATGCATAGGCCGCCTGGATGAAGACACCACGGGGCTAATACTGCTCTCCGATGATGGCCAGTTCATCCACCGCATGAGTTCACCGAAATGGAAAGTACCAAAAGTGTACGAAGTCACCACCAAACACCCTGTAGATGAAACGCAAGTTAGCCTGCTGATCAAGGGCGTGCAACTGGTCGATGAGACTGGAGTCACCGCCGCCTTGGCCTGCAAGAGTATCAGCGATAACGTGATCCATCTGACGCTGGCTGAAGGCAAATACCATCAGGTAAAGCGCATGTTGGCTGCCGTTAGCAATCGGGTAGAAGGTTTAAAACGTATCAAGATAGGCGAACTGGATTTACCAGCCGATTTGGCAGAAGGTGAATGGCGCTGGCTGACCGAGGTGGAAATGAAGATGCTCACTTCGGCAGAAAGAATATAAATCATACTCAGCGACGGATGCCGCCAGTTACTCCCGTTTAATAAGACATACAGCCAAGGGGATGATTATGAAACTGCTAAAACTTTGTGGTGCATTTTTGATCCTGACCTGCCTTTACCAAACGGCTAATGCAGGGCCGCTTTTAGATAAATTAAAAGCTCGCATGGCTGAACGCCAGCAAGGTAATGAAGCAGATGACGGCGGTATGGGCAGTAGCCAATCGTTCACGCTACCCACTGGCGCAACACTCAAAAGTGACATCGCTTATGGCAGCGACAAAGCCCAGCGCATGGATGTCTATATCCCGCATAATGCACAAAATGCCCCTGTCATCTTCATGGTACACGGCGGCGGTTGGAAGCGCGGCGACAAAGCCATGAACCGCGTGGTAGAAAACAAGGTCAACCGCTGGTTGCCCAAAGGCATCATCTTTGTCTCCACTAACTACCGCATGCTGCCCGATGCCGACCCTCTCGTACAAGCCAATGATGTCGCCCTTGCGCTGTCCAAGGCGCAAAGTTTGGCAGCTAGCTGGGGTGGCGACAGCAAACGCTTTGTCATCATGGGTCACTCCGCTGGTGCACATCTGGTGGCACTCATCACCGCAAACCCCAGCATCGCCAAACAGCAAGGCGTACAACCCTGGTTAGGCACAGTGATGCTGGATAGCGCAGGCTACGACATTGAAAAAGTCATGACGTCCAAACACATGGGCTTATACGATAACGCCTTTGGCACCGATACCAGCTTCTGGCATAAAGCATCACCCAGCGACCAGATGACCCAGAAAACGGTGCCCATGTTAGGCGTCTGCTCAACGCAAAGAAAAGACCAGCCTTGCCTCAAGCAGGCACAACCATTTGTTGATAAAGCCGTGGCATTAGGCACTAAAGCCAGCACCCTGCCAGAGGCGTTATCGCATGGTGAGATCAATGAGAGTCTGGGGTTGCCGAGTGAATATACGGATAAGGTAGAAGAGTTTATGCGCGCAGTAGGATTATTCAATTAAGCAAAGAATCTATTTCTCGCTTTAATCCAATACTTCCGTATAATCCAATTTCCCTGCGCCAACCAATCAGCGCAGCGGTCATTAAAACCTGATCTTCCTGATTCTCTCAAATCAATCATGAATGATTAAACATTCGCCTGCCTCGATTGGTGTTGCCTCATAAGTAATGGGCTGGTCCTAGAAGTCCTGAATTTTGGAAGTTCTGAATTTTGAACAGCTGCATATTAAATTGCAGACTCACTTTCATTACTTCGCTAAATTCCTAGCTGGAGTATTTCCTTGTCTATAGAACAAACTGCAATCACTAACTTTAACGAGTTAGGTTTATCCGAACCCATTTTGCGCGCCATTAGCGACGCGGGTTACACTACCCCCACCCCAATTCAAGCCAAAGCCATTCCGCAAGTATTAAGCGGTGGCGATTTGCTGGCTGGCGCCCAGACCGGCACTGGCAAAACAGCTGGCTTCACCCTGCCTATTTTGCAGTTACTAAGCACCAACCCAATTGCGCCAAGCAAAGGCCGCCCACGCTGCCTTATGCTGACGCCAACACGCGAGCTTGCAGCACAGATTGAAGAGTCTGTTAAAACCTATGGCAAACATCTGCCATTAAAATCGATGGTAGTTTTTGGCGGCGTGAGCATTAATCCACAAATTAATCGCCTGAGCCGTCATTTGGACATTCTGGTGGCAACGCCAGGTCGCCTGCTGGATTTAGCTGAACAAAAAGCCGTTGATCTTTCAGGGGTAGAAATCCTGGTGCTAGACGAAGCTGACCGCATGCTGGACATGGGCTTTATCCGCGATATCAAGAAAATACTGGCCATGCTGCCAAAACAGCGCCAAAACCTGCTGTTCTCAGCTACATTCTCTGACGAAATTAAAACTTTGGCCGATGGCCTGTTGCATAACCCTGGTTTTGTAGAAGTGGCGCGCCGCAATACCGCTTCTGAAATGGTAGAGCAAACCGTGCATATGGTGAATCAGAGCCATAAGCGCGAGTTGATGAGCTACTTGATCAAGCACCATGATTGGAAGCAAGTATTGATATTCACCCGCACCAAGCATGGCGCAAACCGCCTGACTGAAAAGCTGGTGAAAGATGGTATTGAAGCCGCCGCGATTCATGGCAATAAGAGTCAGGGCGCACGGACTAAAGCACTGGCTCAATTTAAAGATGGCAGCATGCGCGTGCTCGTAGCGACAGACATTGCCGCACGTGGATTGGACATTGACCAGTTGCCACAAGTGGTGAACTTCGAGCTGCCAAATATCCCTGAAGATTACGTACACCGTATTGGCCGTACAGGCCGTGCAGGTGCGAGTGGTGCCGCTATTTCATTGGTAGATAATGAAGAAGCTAAATACCTGAAAGACATTGAAAAGCTGATCAAGCGCGAGATTCCACGGGTTTCAGTAGAAGGCTTTGTGATGCCAACCACTATAGAACCTGAAGCACCGCGCCCACCACGCCAGCCACATGGCAGGCCACCACGTAATTCACAAAAATCCAGTAATGGTCAGCAGCAACCAAATGCCCGAAATGGGCAACGCCAAGGCCAACCTGGCAGATCATCTCAACCACAAGGCCAGAGACCATCTGGTCAAAATGGCAGAGCCGAAAATAGCGGCAGAGAGCAAGGCAATAAAGATAACGGCAACAGAGCCAATGGCAAAAAGGCTGACCAAAATCAACATCTATCAGAAGCCGCCCGCCATCAATCAATGCCGCAGACTGGGCTGTTTGCGCCTAAGCAGTCACCGCGTCAAGATGGACGTCCTAATAACCGTCCTAGTAACCGCCCCGCTAATGGTTCATCTAACCGCCCGAACAATCGTAGCAGGTAAACTAATGCCTTAAAGCTCAGGTAATTAACTGAGCACAAAGGAAGAACCCCACACACTTGTTTAGAGTGTGTGGGGTTCTTTTTACACCCAAGGGGAAGATTGGGTATTCGGGTACTTGCTAGTGATTAACTCTTTACCAGCAGGCTATTCTTAACAGATTTAACGCCTTCAACAGATTTAGCCAGCTCTGTTGCTTTGCTGATTTGTTCAGCTTTATCAACAAAACCACTTAACTGAACCACGCCTTTGTGTGTTTCAACACTGATCTGGAAGCCGCTGAAACCCTCTTCTTTCACGATTTGAGATTTCACTTTAGTGGTGATCACGCTGTCATTAGCCACACGCTTAACTTCAGCGTTTTGTGCTTCTGATTTGAAATCATCGTATTCTTTTTGATCTAAAGTACCGTCTTTATCCAAGTCAGCTTTAGCAAAGTTTTTCTTGGTGAATAACTTTTCACTTGCGACTTCAGAATGGGTCAATGTGCCATCATTGTCTGTATCAAGCTTGCGGAACTGAACACCGTTTGGATTTTCGCTGATGTCTGGTTGCGCGAAAACTGCACTGGTGAATGCGGCAGTAGTTAAAGCGACTAATACTGTTGCTGTCTTAAGGTTAAATTGATTTTTCATTTTTATCTCCGTATTTAAAATTAAAAAGTTAACTGAATGATTAGGTTATTTCTAAATTCATTCTGTAGTGCTGTTGCCATCTTAGTGCTGTCTAGTTTTGCTGACAGTCAGCCAGTCCATGATTCATCTGTAAGAGGCCGCTGACATTGTTTTTTTGTATTCTCATGATTAAGCTTTCACCCTACGAACGGTTTCAAAGATGTTTTTTTCTGTTGAATAATTAATGTTGGGTTCCGTATAAAACTTCACAGGCACCTGAATATTTTTAATGGGTTTAATCTGTGATTTCTCTACTGCATTTAAAGGGTGCTTGACTGAGGTATTTGCATCTACATTTTTGAATGCGAAGACAGAAACGCACATCAATAAAGATAAAACGAGCATGAGCAAAGTCATCACTCTCAGAATATTGTCATTTTCTTGTGGATTCATGATGCGCCTCTCTTGATATTCGAACTGACCAAATGAAATCAGGTGATATAACGAGATCGAATACTAGGAGACCTAGGTCAAGCGCACAGTCAGACAGACACAATTTCTGTTGTCAGATTGAGACTACAAACTATGCGTTATGCGGAAGTGAAACAATACGAGCTTACTACTATGAATACCTTATATTTATGGATAAGGTTTTATTGTGATTGAATTATTCTGATTTAAGGTCTAGTGGAATCATGGCGCGCGTTACCATGCCTTGATCAGGCGCGCTGGCAATATCTAAACGGCCGCCAATCGCCAACAGGCGATGGCGCATGCCCGTTAAGCCGTGGCGTGTGGTGTCAATATTATTTAAATCAACACCTATGCCATTATCTTCAATCTCTAGCTTGAGGTAATCCAACTCAATCATCAGGTGAACAGAGACTTTAGTGGCTTTGGCATACTTGCTGGCGTTATTCAATGTTTCTTGTACCACACGGTAGGCAATCAGGCCGATAGTCTCGCCCAGAGAGATATTTTCATCTGGCAAAATAACACTCATTGTCCATTGATTACGCTCGCCATTTTCATCGATCAATGACTTCAATGCCTGCCAGAAACCAAATGTGGTGATCATGGATGGGTGTAGGTCTTGCACAATCTGGCGTTTGAATTGAATACCCTGATCAAGATAGCGCATGGTTTTGCTGAGTTTTTCAGCAATCTCTGGGGCTGTCTCTTTAAATTTGCGCATGACCCAAGAAATATCCATCTTGGTAGCCGTCAATATAGAGCCTAGCTCATCGTGCAACTCTCTTGATAACTTTTGACGTTCGCGCTCTACATCTTGCTGATATTGCAAAGCCAGTATTTTGAGCTCTTGTGAGTTATTCCTTATTTGGCGCTCGTACTTAATGACATCGTCAGCCAATTGATCACGTAACTGCTCACGTGAGGCCATTTCATTAATCAGTTGCCGAATCACGCCAACCACAAGCAATAGCAAGACAAGCGCACTACCAATCACTAAAGCACGCACAACGGCAATGGATGTTTTGCGCTGTTTTAGCATGATTTTTAAGGCATCAGAGCGCTGATCAAGTAATACCTGCGTGTTTTGCATAAACTTGTTCATGGCTGCCAAGCCCTGATCAGCAGCTACGATCTCATTTGCCTCTTTAAACTTACCAGCTTTACACAATGTCACGGTCAGTTGCATCTCAGCCACTTTAGACTCAAGACTGGCGCCTACAGACTTTAACCATTCGTTGTCATTCTTTTTAATCAGGTTTGATGGCTCTTCAGCCAATAACTCATTGATTTCATCAATATTCGCCCTAGCCCCAGCAATTGCATCACCAAACGGTGCAATATATAAATCTCGTTGCGTCAGAATATATCCGCGCTGCGCGCTCTCAGCTCTGAATAGATTAGTACGCAACGCATTAATGGTACTGATGTTCTCGCGTATCTTACCAATCTGTTCAACTTGCTGGCCGAGCGCAACAATCTTTGAGTCAGTAAACACTACAGCCATGATAGACATCACCATGGCCGCAGCCAAGGTTGCGATTACACGGCCTCCCAGCATTTTTTCGATCTTGTCCGCTAACAGCAATATTTTCTTCATGTCTTGATTAACTCTGGCTCTATAACGGGTTGAGATATGGATATTTCAGGCTGTCAGTATGTTCTGACAACGGTTTCAGTGTTTATCGACTGAATATAAATCCGATGACTGCCTATTATGGCTACATACACAAAACAAACACGGAAGGATTCACCATGCTTCACTACTCAATTGTATTTTTTGTCATTGCACTGATTGCCGCATTTTTTGGATTTTCTGGTGTTGCAGCTAGTGCTGCCGGCATCGCAAAAATACTCTTCTTCATATTTTTGGTGATCACCATTATTTCTCTGCTTGCTGGCGTATTTATTGTTAGCTAAAGCAAATTGCTAGACATACAGAATACTTAAATTTAAAACCACAGGAGCATACTATGTTTAATCTTATCAAAAATCCAGAACTCAAAGAAAACGCTGCAGATTTAGTAGATAACACTAAAACTCGCGCAAAACAAATCAAGAACGAACTCACTGATGATGTTGAAGAAATTAGTGCTGAAGTAAAGAAATCTGCAACTCAACTTGGTAAAAAAGTAAAAGCCAAGTCGGTTGAAACCAAGCAAGAAGCTGAGAGCTTTTTAAGCAGCATCAAACGTAATTTAGACTCTGACAAGATTTCAGATAAAAGCAGCGAAATTGCAGAGCAATTAGTAGTGTTTACTGATTCAATTAAAGAAGAGTTGATTGATGCTTTCAAGGCAAGCATCGCAGGTACTGAAAAAGTAGTGCGTACACGCACCCTACTTTCACTATCAATAGCAGTTGGTGCAGGCTTGGCTCTCGGCTATGTGCTGGCAAAAAGCGGATCAACTGAAGAAGCATAATTGGTAAATGCTGGCTTCAAACGGATACAGAAGTACCCGTTTGAAGCTGTAAGCACATGCGCTGAGTCGAAACTGTTTATACTCTTGCTATCTCAATATTCTGAAAACAAGTCATGAAAAAAATTCTATTAGTTGATGACCATAGCATCGTACGTCAAGGTTTACGCAACCTCATAGAGCTAGAGTCTGATCTTGAAGTGACTGCCGAGGCCGCCTCTGGTGTTGAGGCCATTAAGCTGATCCGTAGCCAAAAATTTGATGTGGTAGTCATGGATATCTCGATGCCAGATAAAAATGGCGTAGATACTTTGCATGAGTTAAAGCATGTAGCACCTGATTTACCTGTGCTGATTCTGAGTGGTTATGCCGAAGAGCAATACGCACTGAACTTGATACGTAGCGGCTGCAAAGGCTATTTATCGAAAGATGCTGAAGGCGATGAAATCATTACGGCTATTCGCGCGATTGCGAATGGCAAACGTTACATCTCATCTATTTTGGCTGAACTGATGACCAATGAAATTACTCAACCCAAAGACAAAATGTTGCACGAAACATTGTCTGAGCGTGAGTTTCAAGTATTTTTCAAACTAGCGAGCGGGCAAACAGCCACTGAAATCGCCCAGGAATTATTTATCAGCGTGAAAACAGTCAGCACCTATAGAACACGCATACTCGAAAAGATGAGCCTTAAAAACAATGCAGACCTGACTTATTATGCAATCAAAAACGCATTGATTTCATAACGTGAGGCGTTGAAACCCGCATTAATGCTGGATGTAGTCATATGTAGGACAGAAACCGATACAAGCACTAGGCAAAGAAATTTATGCTTAGTAGTTATGAAAAAAGTATGGAATAAAAAAGGACTACCCCTTTGCAAACAGCAACACACAATTCTATTGCCAGCTACCAGCAGCCATATCAATTGGAGCAAAAGCCCATGCAAGTGCTGTTGATTGAAGATTCGGCTTTGCTACGTGAAGCCATTATGGAAGTCCTATCCCACGCCAGTCTTAACTTTAAGCATGTAGCTACAACGCAAGCAGATGCTATTGCGTTGTTAGATAAAGAGACTTTCGACTTTATGATTGTCGATATTGAGCTTGCTCAAGGTAATGGGTTTGAGGTGATCAAGCATGTGATGCAGCCAGATTATCCCTTTACGCCGCCAATCGCCATGATATTGACGAACCATGCCCACCCGCATTATCGTCAACGTGCCAAGGATCTTGGTGTGAAGTATTTCTTCGATAAATCTATGGATTTTGACAGTGCTATAGACACTATTGAAGAAGAAGCAGCTAAATTTACCTTATAAATTCACGTCATAAAGATTGCTTATAACTAGCAACCTTACTTTTTATGCACGACCGCTGTCTCCAAACTGACTGGCTCAACTTGGTAACCTGCATTTTTCAATAGCGTAATCAGCCCGCTGTTCCCTGGCAAATGCGCCGCGCCCACCGCCACAAACAGACTATTAAGCGTTCCTTGGTCAACAATGCGAGCTGTCATCTGCTGATTCCGTTCATCCAGCAATTTCACCCGCATTTTTGACCACAGTTCTTTCGGCAATATGCCGGCTGTGAGCTTTTCATCAATGGCTGTGGTTTTCTCTGGGTCACCTGTCAAATAGGCTTTTACCAGCGCTTGGTAATCTCGCTCTTTTTGTGCCTGCGTACGCTTTAATACTGCGCGCAGCATTGTGAGCTGCTGATCCATAGTCAGGTCATCCAGCAATTCAAAATGTTTAGTCGTATCCTCTAGCGCGAGTACATCTTTATCCTGGTCTTCTGCCATGCTCAATAACTGATTGTCTAACGCGAAATCGCTGGCGGGTTTAGGCAAGTCGAATGTCATAGCCATCAGCCAGGGCTTCATGTGCATTGCCATGTTGCCATTGAGATAATGGAAGTCGGCTAATGTTTTGACTTGCTCCCATTCTTTGTGTGTCAGCAAATCTTTCAGGTTTTGGTTCTTCATCTGATAGAGCGTTGGGTCATTACCAGGCAAGACCTCCATCATGAACACTTGGCTTTCGTTTAAGGCACTGACAACAGGCGCAGCTAGTTCATTAACCCTTGCATCATCGGTATGCATGGTGCCAAACAGATAGCTGACCTTGCCATTGGGCGCGACCGCTTTCCATAGCATGCTGGTGCTTGCGGCTTGGGCGCTACCAATAAAGCACAACAACAAGATAGAAAAAAGGCCTCGTTTGAGGCCGTTAGTAATTAATGTCATGACGAAACCTTATCGATCATTATTAAATTTTGGCTTAGCTGGTTTATGGCTACCAGCAGCAGATGTGTTGGCTCTACCTGATGGGTTGGTTTTGCCCGATTTAAAAAGATTAGATTTAAATGGCTGCCTTGAATTCTTCGACACGTCATTTGGCTTTCTGGTTCTTGATGCAGCCACAATTGGCTTAGCAGCGATTGGCTGCCAGGCAGGAATCAAATGTTTTTTGCCACTGCCAATTAAATCCTCACGCCCCATACGTTTGAGTGCTTCACGCAGCATTGGCCAATTGTTAGGGTCATGGTAGCGAATAAAGGCTTTGTGCAAACGCCGCACATTACCCGCTTTAGGGATAGGCACATCATCACTGTCAGCCGTCACTTTACGCAACGGGTTTTTGCCTGAGTGATACATGGCAGTAGCCATCGCCATTGGCGTTGGCGTGAAAGTTTGTACTTGATCCAGCCTGAAATCATAGCGTTTCAGCCACAAAGCCAGATTGAGCATATCTTCGTCTGTAGTACCAGGATGCGCAGCAATAAAATAAGGGATTAGGTATTGTTCTTTACCTGCTTCTTTAGAGAAGCGCTCGAACATTTCCTTGAATTTATCGTAAGCCTCCATGCTCGGCTTCATCATCTTGGAGAGCACATTCTCTTCAGAATGTTCTGGCGCAATCTTCAAATAGCCACCAACATGGTGCTGGACCAACTCTTTGACATATTCTGGCGAAGTCACAGCCAAGTCATAACGTAAGCCAGAGCTCACCAATATCTTCTTAACGCCTTTGATACTGCGCGCTTTGCGGTAAAGCTGAATTAACGCAGAATGGTCTGTATTCAGATTTTCGCAAATGCCAGGGTACACACAAGAAAGCTTGCGGCAAGATTTCTCAATCTTTTCGCTCTTACAAGCCATACGATACATATTGGCGGTAGGCCCACCGAGGTCTGAAATCACGCCAGTAAAGCCTTCAACCTTGTCACGGATTTCTTCCACTTCACGCAAGATCGACTCTTCTGACCGGCTCTGGATAATGCGGCCTTCATGCTCAGTAATAGAACAGAACGTACAGCCACCAAAACAACCGCGCATGATATTGACTGAAAAACGAATCATGTCCCATGCAGGGATCTTGGTGCCTTGGTAAACAGGGTGCGGGTTACGTGCATATGGCAAATCGTAAACGTAATCCATCTCTTTGGTCGTGAGTGGAATCGGTGGTGGATTCAGCCAGACTTCACGATCACCGTGTTTTTGGACCAATGCGCGAGCATTACCTGGGTTAGCTTCCAGATGCAGTACGCGTGAGGCATGTGCATAGAGCACCGGGTCTTTTGCAACCTCTTCATACGCTGGCAAACGGACCACTTGCATTGCACGGTCTGCCTTAGGTTTGCGGTGAATCTGAATCACGTTCACAGGTTCAAGCTTTGCATCAGCGGCAGCGGCGTTGGCTGAAGTTTCAGCACAAGACTGGCCTGTTTTTTCTTTTGCTGGCTCCATGGCATAGGGGTCTATGGGCACATCGACCTTACCTGGCCGATCCAGATTAGTAGAAGCTACTTCCTGCCAGCCATCAGGCAGGTTCTTGCGTAAGTATGCAGTACCGCGAATATCAGTAATATGAGCAATGCTCTCGCCTTTGGCGATGCGATGGCTGAGCTCCACCAGTGCGCGCTCGGCATTGCCATAAAGCAATATATCGGCCTTGGAGTCTACTAATATGGAACGACGTACTTTATCTGACCAATAATCGTAATGGGCAATACGACGCAAGCTGGCTTCTATGCTACCAATCACCAAAGGCACGTCAGAATAGGCTTCGCGACAACGTTGTGAATAAACCAACACGGCACGGTCAGGACGTTTGTTAGCAGAGGCATCTGGGGTGTAAGCATCGTCTGAACGGATTTTACGGTCAGCCGTATAGCGATTAACCATGGAATCCATATTGCCCGCGGTGACGCCAAAATACAGATTTGGTTTACCCAATGCTTTAAACGCCTCGGCGGATTGCCAATCTGGCTGCGCAATAATGCCAACACGAAACCCCTGAGCCTCAAGCAGACGGCCAACCAGAGCCATACCAAAACTTGGGTGATCGATATATGCATCGCCTGTCACCAGAATAATGTCGCACGAATCCCAGCCTAGCTGATCCATTTCGGCACGACTCATCGGCAAAAAGCCAGCCGTACCAAAACGTTTAGCCCAATAAGGGCGATGTGAATTTATTAAGCGCAATGTTTCCATGAGTTGCGCATTCTACAGGCAAAGTAGCCAATTGTCTGACTAAATATTGATTTTGTGCCTTATTAATCAATCAGTAAGCAAAGTTAAGCGTTTTAAAATCCTCAATATATCCCGATTAAATTGCAGAAATAAAAATCATATTCAGCACTTAGGTTATCAAAATTCAAGCCGTTAAAACCTGATAGCATGACAACAATAAACATCAATTGCATTGTTCTACTAGTAAACGTCTATTTTGTATTATTCCAACTTTTGCCATTTTGATAGAAAACGATCAATCAATTGAATATATCTACCTTCAAAGTAGCAGCTTTCACATGCCTGCTCACAACACTCAGCCTGCCAGCTCACGCTACCAACGGTATTAACCTGATTGGTTTCGGGGGCGAATCCACACTGATGGCGGGCGCAGATGTAGCGGTTGCCCGAGACACCAGTGCCCTAAACACCAACCCTGCTGGTCTCGCGCAAATCAAAGGCCAGCGTTTCAATGGCTTTGGCTCCATATTACGTACCCTGGATTTATCCCACCAAGATCAATTCGGCAATAATGAGAACGCATCAAACCGCTATACAGCTCTCGGTGGTGGTGGCTACGCAATGTCACTGGATAGTTTGCCGTGCACCATCGGCATTGGCCTGTTTGCCCAAGGTGGTGCTGGTGGCGTATTTAAGAATATCAATACCGCTTTTGGCACACAGGACAGATTCTCCGCTTTATTCGGAATTGCCAAGATCACTCCTGGAATTGGCTGTCAGGTAACCGATAAGCTTTCTGTAGGCGTTAGTTATGGTTTGGTCTATGCAAGTCTGGATCAGAAACTGTTTCCAAATACATCTACTCTCGGAGCACCATTTTTTGGTTATGAATTGAAAGGCGCCAACACTCTGAAAACCAGCTTCAAAATGGGCATGCAATATCGGGCGACCCCAAAGCTAATGCTAGGTGCCGCTTTTACCGAAAAAACATCCTTACCACTGACAGGTGGCCGACTCTCTTTTAATGAAACTTCAGCTGGGCTAGGAATTGTCAATTATCGCAATGCCACCATCGATGGTTTTGCTTTACCCAGAGAAGTCGCCATCGGTGCAGCATTTCAGGCCACGGATGATTTACTGCTCTCTTTAAAGCTGAACTGGATCAACTGGGGCGGTGCCATGAACACCAGCACATTAACGGCAACGGACCCCTCAAGCCCCAGTGCTCTTGGACCACAATTCACCGCCAATTCGGCACTAGACTGGAAAAATCAGTGGGTGATTGCCACCGGCCTCGCCTATAAGCTAAATGATAAAACCACGCTCTATGCTGGACACAATTATGGCAAGAATCCAGTACCAACCAGCACCACCACACCCAACCTGGCCGCTATTCTGGAGCACCACTACACCTTTGGTGCTGCCTATAAATTTGACCCAGAATGGACATTCACAGGCGGCATAGAATACGACCCACAGGTAAAAGTGGATTACACCAATGTGCAGTTGCCATTTGGTACAAACTCAGAATTACGCAACGAGGCTGTGTTCCTGCACTTCATGGTCAGCCGCGAGTGGTAACAGCAGCAATCCTCAAAAAGCTCACTTAAAATAAAAGCGCCTCATTCTAGAGGCGCTTTTTGGTTTATGGCAATTTAAAGTTATTTGCTATTTGCCTACAAAGGCTTTTAGCTTATTTAACAGCGAAGGCTTGGTATCACTCAAATCCAAGCTAGTATCAAAATTGAATAGCTGCCCAGCCCAGATAAAGACAATCCATACCAGCAAGCCAAACGGCATATAGCCAAAATAGCCTAGCAATGGCATTTCCGCATAAATGTGGATGACATTGACATACGGTATGTCGTATATCCAGTAATTCGGGTTGGTTTGCAGCCAGGTCTGTGGATGCGCGCTACCGTAGTTCCACACTTCCCAGAAAAATCCGTTAAATAGCGAGCCAATAGCCACTAGCAGCAAAGGTGACCAGTTGCCTTCTGCCAGCGCAGTAAATGGCGTCCATACTTTCTGGTTGATCAGCGCGCCACTGAGCACAAACAATGGCCCTATCCATAATACCCAGAACAATGGGTAAGGATAGAACACCATAACAAAAATCGCAGCCAATGCTGGCCAGATCAGCCAGTTACCAGGTATGGAAATTTTCGGTCCCTGGCTATAGCGAGCAACCAATTTGGGGAACGTATTGAGTAAGGTGTACCACTCGAATACGGCTGGCCATACCGTGGTGTAGGCAATAAGGAATAGAAAGACTATCGTGCTATGGGGCAAGGCCGCCATATGGCCATTCGGGTAATACCAGTTACCCAGCGCAAAATAATTGTAATACTCGAAGAAATACCAACCGAACACCGAAACCACGGCGCTGATAAATACAGTTTTTGGTTTTTTCGATAGTAATGATGAGCCCTGATTTCGCCTGTAAACCAGGCCATCCAGCACTAGAATGAAGCCCCACCAAAGCGGCGTAAAAGCGTAATACACCAGATCACCAAAAACCGTGACCTTTTCCCACATTAGCCACCAGAAAAACAAGGTGAATACGGCGCCAATCCAGAACCAGATGGGATAAGCAATGAGCGCAGGGGCTGGAGGACTATCTACTGGTTTAAAGCCAAACTTGGTCGGGAATAGCAAGAACACAGCGAACACCAGCTCAACAGCGAGCACCGCTAAAAACACCAGAAGATTAAATGGGGGTGGCGCTTGGACAAATTCAGGGGGAAATATGCCGTAACCTGGTGGAACATGTGTTGTGGGATACGCAAACCATGCGGCTACCAATGGCAATACGAGACACAGTACAAAAGGCCAGACCAGGCCAGTTTTTTGTTGCATGATTTCCCCTTTATTTATACCAACACTAACACTGAGATTTACTGCGCTACCTTATTTTTATCCTCTATATCTTTTTGTTTTTTCAGGCGTTTGTTCTCATACATACGTGTATCGGCCAAATGCTTTAATGCATTTTTATCCTCAGCCTCACTGATCACTGCACTACCGTAACTCATGCCCGAAAAATCAAAGCCAGCGTTATGAACGCCCTTTACAGTATCGGCTAATTTTTGTTCGACCATTTTTATATTGCCACTGGGGCAAGTAATTGCAAACTCATCGCCGCCTATACGATATAGGCCACAAGGCTCGGGTAACGAGCTTCTCATTAACGTTGAGAACGTACAAAGCAACTCATCACCCTTTTTATGACCAAAATTATCGTTATAAAATTTGAGTCCATCCATATCTAGGAACACCAACATTCCAGTTTGCGGCATCGTAGCCAAGGTTAAGTCCAAAGCATAGCGATTAGGCAACCCCGTCAGTGCATCGGTATGAGCAACGCGCAGATGTTCCTTTGCTAGATACAGCGCCATTTCCTTGTCTTCATGTAATTGCGCAAATTGTCTGGCGACGACTAGAGACAGCAATAACATTTCAACCATCACTGCCAGCAGACCGATATGCTCAATGTAAATCGTATATATGCCATCTAGTTTTGCATTTGTGATGGCATATGACCCAATAACAAAGAACGGGGTAATCGCCAGAAGATAAGTGCGTGCTGTGCGATTACCTTGATAGGCACAAATGGCACCCGCAATAAGTCCAAATGGCATCATCATGCCTACGCCATAGCGGGCAAACTCAAGACTCCAGTTTGGTGCAAACGGTGCAATTAAAATAAGACCCATCATCACAGCAACTATGGCCTGAGCGGCGATATAAAGCTTGTGATGGCTACGCCTGTTGATATTAAGTAATGTAGTCGCGAAAGAAATATAGGCAATATTGCTAAATAGGATAGGTACACTGATCAGGTAAAAATAGTGAATGCCTAATAAGTCTGAGAAAAACAGTAATGCAGTGCCGTTATAAAAAATGTTGCCGAGTATAAAAAGAGAGTACATAAACTCGGTAATCTGGCGACGAATCACTGCCAGACTGACGAAATATACAATCAAGGCAAACATGCTACCAAGGCACAACAAGACTAGCGCATTACCCGTTTTAATATGCTGCTCATATTGGCTGTGGGTATCCAGATATGGCTGAGGCTGCGCCAAATAGAATGGCGAAGATAATTCTGTAATTAGTCTATAGTGGCCAATCGGCAGATCTAGTTCTCGTCCATGCCTCAACTGAAATGGATTGCTGGCTTTAGATTGAATGCCACCTTCTACTTCCTGAACCAGCTTTCCTTCTCCATCAAATACATAGTGATGAAACCTGCCAATCACACTGGAGTTCTTAAAATCAACAACCAGTATGCCAGGTTTAGTCACAACAAAATCAGATTGGAAGAAGAAATGCCCACCAGTATTTTTAGTCGCCGAAACTGGGGTTAAATGAATATCTGAGAGATCAGCTTGGTAATAATATGCCCAATGATCCGGCGCTTGAAACCATTGTCCAGAGAGCTCTAGTGGAAATTCAGCCAGTTCAGGCTGGGCGGCTACGATACCAATCGAGAATAGATTGATAATTAAACAGACAAGAATCCATTTGAACGCGTATCGCAGTTTAAGCAGTGTTAACATGTCTGCTGGTATTTTCTGAACGAGTGTATACAAGTGAGTAAGTAATATCGTTGAATCGTAGCATGAAACCCCACTTGGCTCGCGTGATAGCAACTGAATATTCTGTTTATAGTTTACTTATCGACATACAAAAGTATTACTTTATTCAAAAACTGTAATAATAACACTCACTCAAACCTAATCAGCACCATCGTAGGGCTTTAATTTCATTAGTGAATTGATTAAATAAACAAACTAAAACTGCGCTTAAGTAAGCAAACACCATTATGAAAAAACCAAACGAACTCACATTTCAAGTCACTGGCATGCACTGCGGTAGCTGCGTAGCGAAGGTAGAGGCCACGTTGCAACCATATGGTGAAAACGTTAAGGTCACTTTGAACCCACCACGTGCCGTCATCACAAACAGTGCATCGACCATTAACGAGCTCAATCAGCAGTTATCGCTTGTTGGTAGTTATCAATTAAGCAATTTGAGTACCAGCAGACCCAATGCTGAGGAATCAGTCACTCAAGCTGGGTGGATTAATACTTACAAGCCACTGTTAATGATCATTGGCTATATTTTATTGACTTGTATATTGATACAAATCGCTCAAGGCGCATTCAGTAGCCATGGCTTCATGACTAATTTCATGGCAGGTTTTTTTCTCGTATTTTCTTTTTTCAAGCTATTGAATCTGCGTGAGTTTGCGAATAGTTATGCCATGTACGATCTACTGGCTATACGCTGGAATTTCTACGGTTTGATTTACCCCTTTATTGAGTTAGGACTTGGCATTGCCTATGTTATTGGCTGGCAAGAAAATCTCACCAACTTGGCAACGCTAGTGGTGATGGGCTTTTCTTCCATCGGTGTGATCCGCGCAGTGCTGAACAAACAGAAGATTCGCTGCGCATGCTTAGGGAGCGTATTTAACCTTCCGATGTCCACGATTACCATTATTGAAGATCTGCTGATGGCGGCGATGGCGCTCTGGATGCTATTTAAGTAAATTACTCAGAGATCATTGTGTTGGCCAGCTACTATCAATTACCTGGGGGTAAAGTCGCAGCAATAGAAGCGAACACGTCCTTTCCACCACTGCAAGACGCGTTGACCCAACCTAATGGACTTCTGGCAATTGGGGGCGAGTTATCTGCGGAACGTTTACTCAATGCCTACCAACAAGGCATATTCCCCTGGTTTAGCGAAGGCCAGCCTGTCATGTGGTGGAGCCCTGACCCACGCATGGTGTTGTTCCCCAATGAGCTCATCGTTTCCCGCTCGCTTAACAAGCGCCTGAAAAAAGATGACTACGAAATACGCTATAACAGCGCCTTTAAGCAGGTAATGAAAGCGTGCGCGATGGCATCAAGGCCAGACCAGGATTGCACCTGGATTACCGATGACATTATCGAAGGTTATTGCGAGCTGCATGAGCTTGGCCACGCAATCAGCGCCGAAACCTGGATAAACGGTGAATTGGTGGGTGGCTTGTATGGCGTAAAAATAGGCCGCATGTTTTATGGCGAATCCATGTTTCACCACGTCACTGACGCGTCCAAGCTTGCCTTTGTAACGCTCGTAAAAAAACTACAGGTTGAAGGTGTAGAGATGATTGATTGTCAGATGAAAACTGCACATCTGGCCTCATTTGGCGCACGCGAAATTGACCGCGCAGAATTTTCACAACGGCTGGCGAAATTGATACACTTGTCACATGACCCTGCCTAACGATGCCCCGCTCTCAAAGCTACAGTTCTACGTCACTACGCCGTATGCCTGTGGCTATATTGAAGGTAAATTGGCACAATCGCTAATTGCTTCGCCGCAGCATCTGGTCGATGCCAAAACCTACAATGGCTTGATTCAACTGGGCTTTAGACGGAGCGGTAAATTCGTGTATAGGCCACATTGCGAATTGTGCAATGCATGTATTCCTGTGCGCATCCCTATCAACGACTTCATCCCTAAACGCAGCCAGCGCAGAGCTGCGAACTCACACGACAATCTTTCAGTCACCATCATGCCACTGGATTTCACCGAAGAGCATTTTGCACTTTATACGGCTTACCAAGTCGCTCGCCATTCAGGCAACAAGGATCAGGAGTCGGCCGAGCAATACCGT
Source organism: Methyloradius sp. (assembly GCA_035460505.1). Lineage (GTDB taxonomy): Bacteria > Pseudomonadota > Gammaproteobacteria > Burkholderiales > Methylophilaceae > Methyloradius. The sequence goes on from DATHWP010000098.1 coordinate 22,200, forward strand.
AATTTTCTGGTGCAAAGCAATGTAGAAAGTGTGATGGTGGAATTCAGGCTAGACGATCAGCTCAAAATGGTGAGTGTGGTGGATATCGTCAGCGATGGCATCTCTGCTGTTTATACCTTTTATGATGCCAGCGACGCACATGCCAGCTACGGTACTTATAACGTGATGTGGCTGATTAAATGGTGCAAGCGGCTCAAGCTCGATTATTTATACTTGGGCTACTGGATAAAAGAAAGTCCCAAGATGGCCTACAAACAGAATTTTGTACCGCAAGAAGCGCTGATTGATGGTGAGTGGCAACTGCTTTAAGTTACTCACTAACCTTCACAATTTCCACTCCACCTTCATACCAAAGCTGCTTAGCATTCACGCCAGCATACTTTGTCGCTAATAACTCCATTAATTGCTGGTGATGTTTCTCAAACATGACCACCGTATCTCCTGGCTTGGGCTCTTGTGATGGAATCACCCGCTGCGCAGAGAATGAAAGGCTGGGCGCCGCCAGTTGCCAACTGACCACTGGCGTTTGAACCGCCCTGACTTCTAATGCCGCGTTCAAAATCGGGGTTCTCAATGCAGCAATCACGGTAGGCACAAAAATCAAATGCAGGCAAATTGCAAAGCTCACTGCACCAGCACCTAAACGCCAGGCATTAGATGGAATCGTCTGTAAACCAGCAATGCGCTTAATCAGGTCTTGAGGCAACAACAATAAGGCGATTCCTAGCGCTGCGATACCCACCGACCAATCTGCATGTTGCACTAGCATCGCTCCAGCATTCTCCAAGACCAAACGATAATATGGCTCTGCGGTAAGGCTAGCGAGCTTGCCTGCCCACAGATGCGTGCATACAAACACCGTTAACAGTAAAGAAATCCATAATCTATCCACTAACAATAGTGTGGGTTTTGTCACTTCAGTTGAACTTGATTTGATGGCCAGTGTGAGTGCCATCAGGACAAATAATCCCGTTAATCCATAAAACCCGTAATGGGGTAGTTTAGTGGCTGAGAAAGAGAAAAATACCAGCACGAACAATGGCAGCACCCAGAGCAAGGTCGCTACAGGTTGATGTAATGGACTACTACGTTTGAATAGCAATTCAGCCAGTGTACGGAACAATAAGGGTATCCAAGGCAATAGGGAGACCAGCATCCATGCAGGGTAATACCAAAAACCGCCACTGAAACCCAGCATGGTGCCTGTGTAGCGGCCGAGGTTATGTTTGCCGAAAAATCCCTGAATAAATGCCATGCCTTGTGCCTCGTATTGCAGCACATACCAGGGCAGCGCGATGGCAATCACCAAAGCCCAAGCAATTGGATCAAACGCTACTTTGCGCCAGTTTTTAAATCTACTTGGTACCACTAAAACGGTGAGGAAACTTGCAGCAGCTGGCACTAGCACGGCAATTGGGCCTTTGGTCAACAAACCAAGGGCGATGAATATGGCAGTTAAACGCCCATATTTCTTTAAACTGGCATCATCATCCGCTAGCAAAGCTCGCCAGAGAAAATAGAGTGAAACCGCCAGCAATCCATTCAATAGCGCATCTGCCGTAGCTACTCTTGAAATCGCTGGCACTGCGATAGAAGTCATGGCAATCAGCAGACCAAAATATCTTGCGTTACCCGAAACACCAACGCGGGCAGCAATGTCCTTGCTCCATTGCGCTACCACAAATAACCATAACAGCCCCGCCAACGCAGATGGTAATCGCGCGCCAAAGGCATTGATGCCAAACACTTGCATAGAGGCGATCTGTAGCCAATGAATCAAGGCAGGCTTGTCAAAACGTGGTGCATCTAGCAGCCAAGGCGAGATAAAATCGCCGCGAGAAAGCATTTCACGGCTGGCTTCGGCGAAGGCACCTTCGTCAACATCTGTGAGCGGTACATGGCCTATGCCCCAGATCAGGATGATGGCGGCTAGCGCCCAAAGTAAGAGGTTTGTGAGTTTAGCGTTTTGCATCAAACAGTTATTTCCTGAGGCTCTTTCTTAATCCAGAAGTAAATCCCGATAAACCCTTGCAAAGTACCTGCGAGGCCGAAAAGTACAGACGCAGCAAAAGCAGACTCAGCGTGCACGCCTAAATAACCAAGCACGACGACAGCAGCTAATTCACGTGCGCCAAAACCACTGATAGCGGCTGGAATAATCGCTGCCAAAAATATCGCTAGGCTTACCGCAGCAACCAGTGCAAAACTCATCTCCACTCCGACTGCCTTTAAGCAGAGATACAGGGTGGCAATTGCTGTAGCTTGCACTAGTAGCGACTCTATCAAAGTGCTAAAGAGCAGGTGCATATTCGTCGCGATTTTGAGTAACGTTTCAATCCCCGCTTTCAAAACTCTATGGGTAGCTAGAGTGATTGCCGCTTCTAGCAATGGTAATGCCACGAAACCAAGGAGAATCGGAACGATTACCGCAGCGCCGAGAAATACAACGTAGCTAACCAATAAACTCTGGGTGATGTCCTGTAAGTTATTCTCAGTCGCCAGGCCTAAAACAAACAGACTTGCCACAAAAGAAAACAAGCACAAACTCCATAGCCCGCCTACTCTATCCAGCAATACGCTGGCAGCAGCATCAGCATGGGTAAATGTTGGCGCTGGCATCACAACTTTTTCCCTGTAACGTACTAACCCAAGCGAGCGCCAAACATCGCCACCCACTATGCCGCCTGGCAATACCGTATTCGCCGATAATGCCTGCGCATAAAGAAACACCAGCCTGATGTAACTAATCGCCAAGCCCAGATGATTGACGATTTTTTTCCAGCGGGCGACCGAGAGTAAATTTGAAATGATCAACAGAACACAAGCCAGAAAGAACCAGCCATAGTCAGCATTGGCGAGCACATTAAACAGTTTCTTTGTATCAAGCTGGCTAATCAGTAAAGCAATCAGCACCAAGCCTAACACTGGGCGAAAAAAGCGTTTGATGATGGATTGTTTAGACATATATAAAGCCAGCTAAGCAGACGAAACTGGCTTTTTATTGGCAAATAGCCCGCTCAATGCATGGCGAAATTTTGGAATCAGCATAGCAAACCCGAATACGGCAAATGCCTGCCAGAACACAATCACTTTATGAATGTTCTGCATTTTCCCAAGCAACATGAATACTAGCGCAATAAAGACCAATACCCACCCAACATAAGCCAGCACACGCTCCAATGTTGGTTGAATATTGGTCGTGAGAAGATTAATGATGGCACCCAGACTCCAACCTACGATTGCGCCTGTCAACACATCAGCAGGCCAGTGTGCGCCTACCATGACTCTTGAAATACCGACAAAACAAGCGATCAATAATATCAATACCAAACCCTGTTTTTTGTAGGTGAGCATCAGCAATGCTGCGACTAGAAACGCAGTCAGGGTATGGCCCGAAACAAATGCATTGTGGTGCAAGGATGGGCCCACCACCATTACATCTGGCATCAGTGCCAAAGGGCGTGGATAGTGGAAGAAGGCTTTGAGCGCATTAGATGCAATGCCGCCGACTATTACCGCAATTGATAAGCGCGCCAAACAAGCTTTGGTTTTGGGTAACAACAGCCATAGCAGAACAACGGCAACGGCTGTATCACCTAATGAAGTGAAAAATCCCCAGAAATAGGGGCCACCCCACACAGGCATTTGTGAATTGATTGCTGTAAAAATGACACCGTTTAATGCACTTTTCTCAAACAAGAATCCTAGCCAAAGTGCTATCAGGATGAACAAAACATAGGCTGAAACCGCCCGATATGAATAGCTTAGCTGCAATTAATGACTATCCATATCTTTTAGGATGTACTGCTTGCGGCCTTCAGGCTCGTGATAGATACGAATCAGCAATTCGCCGATTAAACCCGTAGCAAGTAACTGGATACCAACCAGAGTGAATAGCACACCTAGCATCAGTAATGGACGGCCGCCGATATCAACACCCATGATCAATTTCTCAAAGGTGAGCCAGCCTAATGTACCTAGACCAAGGATTAGCATTAGCATGGCAATACCACCAAAGGCATGGATTGGGCGATGCAAGAAGCGCATGGTAAAACGAATCCAGAGCAGATCGAGCAACACGCGGATAGTGCGGTCAATACCGTATTTTGATACCCCAGCCACACGCGCCCTGTGGTTCACTGGTACCTCTACAATGGTTGCGCCCACTTCTACCGCTAATGCGGGGATGAAGCGATGTAATTCGCCATACAGCTTTAAGTCACGCAGAATCTGGCCACGATAAGCTTTCAAGGCACAACCGTAATCATGCAGTTGCACACGTGTAATCTTTGAAATGAGTGCATTGGCAATCATGGAAGGAATTTTGCGAGAGAGCGTTGCATCCTGGCGGTCTTTGCGCCAGCCACTGACACAATCAATCTCAGGATCATCGTCCAGCATTTTGAGTAAGGTGGGAATGTCAGCAGGGTCGTTCTGCAGATCACCATCCAGCGTCACGATATAGTCGCCAACAGCATGGTCGAAACCCGCCTGCATCGCCGTTGACTGGCCATAATTACGGGCAAAGTACAGAGGCTTCAACCAAGAAGTCGTTTTAGCTACTTGCTGCATGATCTTGCGTGAGCCATCGCGTGAACCATCATCAATCAATATCAATTCGAATTCGCGCTTGGTTGGCAGTAAAGCATCGCCCACTGCTTTGACCATGGCTTCAATATTCTCGACTTCGTTGTAGACGGGAATAACAACAGAGACTTTTTTCATAAAACCCTTTTTACTTAGTATCTTGGGTGTTTAGTACACCCTGTTTTACTGGCCAAACTTTTGAGACGATAAAAGCGACAAGCGCCGCAGCAATGAACACAACAAAGAACGAAAACGTCACGTCACTTAAAAAATGTGCGCCATTCATCATTCTCGTCAGGCCAATCAATCCGCCGAATACCAATCCACCCGCCAACCAAGCTTTACGCCTGCTTACAAAAAAACCTATGGTTACGGCAAACGCTGCAGCACCATGGCCAGTAACAAAAGAGCAATTATGAGTGCACTGGTCCGATATTACCCAAGCTGGCGTGAACTTTTGTGTACCTCCAAACTGCACCACGTCTCTAGGCCGCGCCCTGCCCCAATGCTCTTTTAATCCACCATTAACCGCTAAAATCGGCCCTGCAATCAGGCTTAAAGTCACAATCAACGCTGGCAAAAAGCGGGCATTTTTCCTGATAGCGAAAAACACGCATAGTAACATTGAAATAATCAGTGCAGCCCTTGAAAGCACATCAACGGCGGCATAGACAAAAATGAGAAATCTGGAAGTCGCTAATGGAAAACCTGTATTGATAGATAAATCAGTTTCAGGTTGACTTAACGCATTCGCCAGTTGATGAAGTCGCAATTGATGATCATAAAACCATCCACTCGTCGCCAGATCAATACTTGGGAATAAGTAAAACATCGCAGCAAGCAATAATGCCAACGGAATTGCGTATTTAAGTGCTTGAATACTTCTTTTCTGGGCTAAATCGATATACGACTGAAGGGCTAGATTAGTCATTACTGATAACCCTTGAAACCACGCACGATGAATGCCCAAGCTCTGTAATTATTACCGCCCAATGGAATCACTGCCAAATTCGCATCATGAATTGGCGTAACTTGTTCAAAACTACGCTCAAGCTGATCGATATCAATCCCAGTCGCTGGGCCAACCAACAGCACCAGCATTTCGCCTGTGTTGACCCCGGCCGCATCTTTAACATCATAAAACCAGCGGTAATGACTGTCTTTATGCTGGCTTGGGTTCCAAGCTAGCGGCGGGTAAGTCTCGGGGTATCCGTAAGAAGATAATGCAGCCAGCATATCTCGATCATCAGCCATCACGCGCATCGGCTGCTGCTTGACTCGTTGTTGCGCCCATAAAGCGGCTTCTTTCCAGCCCTTTAATTTACGTAAGGGGTTCTTTTGTGAAGTGCGGATTTCTTCATGGCTGGCACTCCAGTGTGGCGCAATCATGATCAACACAGAAACAATCAAACCAACAATGACCGTAGTAGAAAACGCACTACTACGCAGGGCAATCTTGGGTTTTGCGCCCAGCCTGTTATCTTGAACGCCCAGCCAGTAAGCAGCCACCAGAATGCTCGCTGCGACATAAGCTGGGGCCGCCCAGTTGCCATGCGCACGGCTCATAAATGCCTGCAGCAAAATAATGCCTAGCATCGGCCAGGTAAATACCAGCAATAATCGCTGGCTATTGCGTTCGACCGCGGTGAACCCTTGCCCACCAAACCCACTGCTAATAATCAGTAGCGCCAAAAAGGCGAGTGGCCCAAACATCAAGAACTGCGCGCTAAAAAACCCGAACAACTCGTTAAAACGCTCATATAAATCCCAGCCCGCAGAGACGGCTGTATCTACATGTGAAAGCTCCAGATGGTGCGTGAGTGTGGGAAACCCTGTTTTTATATTCCAGAGTATATTGGGCAGAAATACGATGAAAGCGGTAAGGCCTGCAATAAAGGGGGCTTTGGTAAACAGTCTTTTCTGCATCAATAGCCAGATGACGGCGCTGAATACAAATATCCCCATGGAGTATTTGGTCAGCAAACCAAAACCTAAAGCAACACCGCATAAAATCCACGGCACTAAACTCGCACTACCTTCTTTTTGAGCCACGACAAAAGCAAGTAAGGCAAAAGACCACCACAAGAACAGCCATGCATCTGTACTGGCCACTAATGCGTAAAAACCACTCAAAGGCATAGTAAGAAACAGCAATGCGCTAGCAACCGCTATTTTTCTACTGCCAAACAGTTTGAAAGCCGTGAGGGCTATTGCGATTGCAGACAACAAAAGCGCTGGCGATTGAAGCATGCGTGTACAGCCCTCAATCTGCTGAATACCCAAGCCACTGCAAATAGCTGCCCCGCCACCCAATGCCCAAGCAATAAAGGGTGGCTTGGAGTAATAACCAGCCGTGAAATCATGCGCCCAGCCTAGATACTGCGCTTCATCTACCTGCAACGGAATTGGCTGATAGAAGCCGTAAATAGAACGAATAATGGCTAATAAGCATAATCCAACAACTACCAGAAACAGGACGGATTTGCGGGACAGGAAGTCAGTTGAATAGCGTGGCATGTATAGTCTATGAAAGTGGCAATAAACCGTGTGAATTGATGGGGCTGAAAGGCAAACTTAAAGAGCCACTATTCTATATTTATTTAGCGCTTGGTTGATAAATTACTGAACGAAGGATTTGGCTACGTTTTAATTTCATCACGAAAAATTAAAGAAGCGGCGTTTGTTCGGCCGTGTTGACCACCAGATAGCAATAATAAACACCACCTGAAACACCAGCCTGAAAGCAAGCAACCATTCAGGAATGTCAGGGAATAAATCAGGGTGTTGCCACATATAAACATTCGCTGGCGTAACGCAAATAGTCAACAATACCAAGCCATTTCCAGCCCATTTTCTATACTTGGCCAGTAACAATCCAAACGCACCGAGTAATTCAAAGAAACCACTGATATAAACCAAGGCAAGTGGGTAAGGCAAATACGGCGGCACAATTTTAAGGAAAAATTCAGGCTTAACAAAGTGGCCAATGCCGCCGATTAAAAACCAGATAAATACAAAGAAGATGGTTAAGCGTTTGCTTGTGGGCAATCGATTCCTGAAGGGGTTGAATAATGGCATAGCTAGATATATTCCGAATAGATCAATTAATAGTGAATTTACATTGCTCTCTAGGGCTAAGCCAGCGAATTTGAAGAATGCTACAATACTGGTTTGGTTTTCAGGGCTTCATCTGTGAAAAAACTGGTGATTTTTGGGGTTGGGCTGATAGGCGGCTCGGTTGCGCTAGCGTTGCGCAAAACATACCCAGAACTACATATCGTTGGCATTGGTCGGGCACTGCAATTGCATGATGCCAACCTACAAACAGCACATAGACTAGGCGTTATCGATGAAATTGCTATCGATCTAAGCCAAGCACTACATGGCGCCACGCTGATTTTGATTGCGACACCTGTTGCGCAAACGCCAGCGATTTTGCAATCCATCTTGCCGCATCTTGATAAAAACACCGTGATTACCGATGCGGGCAGCACGAAAGCAGATGTAGTGGAATACGCAATCAACATCCTAGGCGAACGCGTTAATCAGTTTGTACCTGCGCACCCTATTGCTGGCGCTGAAAAAAGTGGTGTGACTGCCGCAAATGCAGCACTATATGTGGGTAAAAATGTGATTATCACTCCAATCGCAGGCACAAACCCAGCGGCCATTGATAGTGTAACTGCCATGTGGCAGGCTACAGGCGCGGTCATCAACCAAATGACACCGACTCAACACGACAGTATTTTTGCTGCCGTGAGCCATTTGCCGCATTTGCTGGCGTTTGCGCTGGTAGAAGAGCTGGCTGCCCGGCCAGATGCACAAGACTTCTTCAAGTTTGCAGCTAGTGGATTTAGAGACTTCACCCGTATTGCAGGCAGTTCGCCCGAAATGTGGCGTGATATCAGCTTGGCCAACAGCAAGGCTTTACTGGAAGAACTATCCGCTTACCAGGCCCAATTAAGCCTGATTGAAAACTTACTTAAAAATAATGATAGTGCAGGCCTGCAAAGCCTATTTGAACGAGCAAGTGCAGCGCGCAACGGTTGGGCACATCAGCAGGTTTTTACCGATAAAGAACAGAAGGCTGATAAGCAATAATGGAATCCTTGCTACTCAAGCCAAATACAAAAGCTAGTGGCACTATCACTTTGCCTGGCTCAAAAAGCATATCCAACCGCACATTGCTGCTGGCAGCGCTGGCAAGTGGCACCACCGACATTCGTGACTTACTGGCTTCAGACGACACTGATCGCATGCTGCATGTGCTGCAAAAGCTGGGTATCAAGTTAAATAAAACCGGTGAATGCGACTGGCAAGTGGTTGGTAATAACGGCATATTTGACGTAAAAAAGGCCGAACTTTTCCTTGGCAATGCAGGCACGGCCTTTCGCCCCATCACCGCAGCACTGGCCTTTTTAGGTGGAGATTACACGCTGTCTGGTGTGGCACGCATGCATGAACGTCCTATTGGCGATTTAGTGGATGCTTTACGCCAAGCAGGCGCTGATATTGAATATTTGGGCAACACGGGCTTTCCGCCATTAAAGATATCACCTGCAAATATTGATGCATCCAAGCCCATCAAGATACGTGGTGATGTTTCCAGCCAATTTCTGACTGCGTTGCTTATGGCAGCGCCATTGACCAAGCAAACCGTGACGATAGAAGTTATTGGAGATCTGATCTCCAAACCTTATATCGAAATCACGCTGAACCTGATGGCGAAATTTGGGGTTGAAGTTGAGCGTGATGGCTGGCAACGATTCGTTATTCCAGCAAATAGTCGTTACCAAAGTCCTGAGATTATTTATGTAGAAGGAGATGCTTCTTCAGCCTCATATTTCTTAGCTGCTGGCGCCATTACTGGTCAACCTGTACGCGTTGTAGGTATTGGTAAAAATAGCATTCAGGGCGACGTTCGCTTTGCAGAGGCGCTTGAATTGATGGGCGCAACGATTAATTATGGTGATAACTGGATTGAATCAAGCAGAAGCATCTCGCGCTTAAAAGCGCTGGATTTGGACTGCAACCATATCCCAGATGCCGCCATGACACTCGCCGTTGCAGCATTATTCGCGAATGGTTCGACTAGATTAAGCAATATCGCCAGTTGGCGCGTAAAAGAAACAGACCGTTTGGCTGCTATGGCAACCGAACTTCGTAAAGTCGGCGCAACAGTTGAAGAAGGCGCTGACTATATAAGAATTACGCCACCAGAAAAGTTAACACCGAACGCTGTGATTGATACCTACGATGATCACCGCATGGCGATGTGTTTTTCGCTGGTTTCACTAGGTGGCGTGCCAATCACCATCAATGACCCAGGTTGCGTGGCTAAAACATTCCCAGATTACTTCGAACGCTTCGCGCAAATCACGCAAGACTAAAGCCGACATGAGCATCCAACAATACATTCCCGTGATCGCAATAGATGGTCCATCGGCCTCTGGTAAAGGCACAGTGGCGCAATTAGTTGCCGAAAAACTGGGGTATCACTATCTCGATTCTGGTGCGCTCTATCGCATCGTCGCCCTTGCTGCTAAAGCTCAAAATATATCTTGGCAAGATGGGCAGTCTCTTGCTGATTTAGCAAGCAAGCTCAACATCAGCTTTAGAGATGGCGAAATTTACCTTAATGCACAAAATGTCAGCGACGAAGTGCGCACCGAAGAAATGGGCAAAGGCGCCTCGCAAGTGGCGGTGCATCCAGCATTGAGGCAGCAACTGGTATCGCTGCAACATAGCTTTCGCAAAGCGCCTGGCTTGGTAGCGGATGGCCGCGATATGGCAACGGTCATATTCCCTAATGCCAACACCAAAATCTATTTAACAGCGACGGCTGAAGTGCGTGCCGAAAGAAGGTATAAGCAGTTGATGTCAAAAGGAATCCATGCTAATCTAGCGGATATATTGCTAGACTTGCAACAACGTGATGCGCGTGACCAGCAAAGAACGGTAGCGCCATTGCAACAAGCACAAGATGCAATATTGCTTGAAACAAGTGATCTAAGTATAGAGCAAGCCGTAAGGTTTGTTCTCGATCAAAGCAACAAGTAATACAAAGAAGTAAGAACCAGCATCAAGAAATAGGCGCCGTGGACTTCACGAGTTCATGGCTTTTTTAATTTTCCCCGCTGCTCGGCGGGATTATATTTAGGTATCTTTTTTAATGTCTACCATTGCAACCAGCACTACCAACACCGAAAGTTTTGCAGCCCTTTTTGAGGAAAGTCTAGCTCGTCAGGAAATGCGCTCTGGCGAAGTGATTACTGCAGAAGTGATCTCAATTGACGACGACTTCGTTATCGTTAATGCAGGCCTCAAATCTGAAAGTATCATCCCGACCACAGAATTCCATAACGATCGCGGCGAATTAGAAGTTAGCGTTGGCGACTTCGTTCAAGTAGCGATCGAAACACTTGAAGATGGCTATGGTTCAACCAAGCTATCTCGTGAAAAGGCTAAACGCCTGGCTGCATGGCTAGACCTTGAAAACGCGATGAATGAAGCGCGTATTATCAAGGGTATGGTCAATGGTCGCGTTAAGGGTGGCTTGACTGTCATGGTTAACAGCATCCGCGCTTTCCTTCCAGGCTCACTGGTTGATCTGCGCCCTGTGAAAGACACCACTCCATTCGAAAATAAAGAATGGGATTTCAAAGTTATCAAGCTAGATCGCAAACGTAACAACGTTGTGGTTTCACGCCGTGCCGTACTTGAAGAGAACATGGGTGCTGACCGTGAAGCACTGATCGGTTCACTGAAAGAAGGCGCAATCGTTAAGGGTATCGTTAAGAACATCACCGACTACGGCGCATTCGTTGACCTCGGTGGTATTGATGGCCTGTTGCACATTACTGACTTGGCATGGCGCCGTGTTAAGCATCCTTCAGAAGTCCTCACCGTTGGTGAAGAAGTTGAAGCCAAGATCCTCAAGTTCGATCAAGACAAAAACCGTGTATCACTGGGTATCAAGCAATTGGGCGATGACCCATGGGTTGCGTTGACCCGTCGTTACCCAGTGAGCACACGTCTGTTCGGTAAAGTAACCAACTTGACCGACTACGGCGCATTCGTTGAAATCGAACCAGGTATTGAAGGTCTGGTACACGTTTCTGAAATGGATTGGACCAACAAGAACGTGCACCCAGCCAAAATCGCTCAATTAGGTGATGAAGTTGAAGTCATGATTCTTGAGATTGACGAAGATCGTCGCCGTCTGTCACTGGGCATGAAGCAATGCCAAGCTAATCCATGGGACGACTTTGCTGCAGCCCACAAGAAGGGTGACAAAGTATCTGGCCAGATCAAGTCTATTACTGACTTCGGCGTATTCATTGGCTTGCCAGGTGGCATTGATGGCCTGGTTCACTTGTCGGATCTGTCATGGAACCAAACTGGCGAAGAAGCGATTCGCAACTTCAAGAAGGGTGACGAACTTGAAGCATTGGTGCTTAGCATTGATGTTGAAAAAGAACGTATCTCTCTGGGCGTAAAACAAATGGATAGCGATCCGTTCGGCGCTTACACCACTGTGAATGACAAGGGTGCAATCGTTAAGGGTACCGTTAAGTCAGTTGAAGCTAAGGGCGCTACTATTACCTTGGATGGCGAAGTTGAAGGTTACGTTCGTGCCGCTGATATCTCACGCGAAAAAATCGAAGATGCAACCACTGCATTGAAGGTTGGCGATGAAATCGAAGCGCGTATTACCAATGTAGACCGCAAAACACGTGCAATTACCTTGTCTATTAAAGCCAAAGATATCGCTGAAGAAGCCGATGCCGTACAAAAATACAGCAACGACGCTTCTGCAGGTGCAGCAGGTACCACCAATCTTGGTGCCCTGTTGAAAGCGAAACTTGATGGCAAAAATAACGAGTAAGCAAGGCAACTGCCATGACAAAATCTGAACTGATTGCCAATCTGGCAGCACGTTTTCCGCAACTGGTTGTTAAGGATGCAGAGCTTTCTGTAAAAACCATTCTGGACTCCATGTCGGATAATCTTTCGACTGGTGAGCGCATCGAAATCAGGGGGTTTGGTAGCTTCAGCTTGAACTACCGTCCTCCTCGTCTCGGGCGTAATCCAAAAACCGGCTCTAAAGTGCAAGTACCAGAAAAATACGTACCGCACTTTAAGGCAGGCAAAGAGTTACGTGAACGCGTTGACGGTTAAATGGCTGGTTTAAAAAGGTTTTAAAAACTCGTAGAGTTGATAAATCCAAATAAAAAAGCTGACTTCTTTAGTGAAGTCAGCTTTTTTTATGGCTTTTTTGTACGATTTAGTGGGCTATTTCTAGTTGGCTTAGGTAAAATCTTGATATGCGATATTTATATAATTTAATCAGCCTGATCCTGTTCATTTTTGTACT
>DATHWP010000099.1:0-3365 GCA_035460505.1 Methyloradius sp.
TGCCTCGGCTTGCAGTAAGGCAATCTCAGCATCGGTATCACTCACAAAATGATTGATTGCCACAACCACATCTAAGCCGAACTGTTTCAGGTTTTGCACATGCTTCTGCAAATTGATGAAACCTGACTTCAATGCACTCAAATTTTCCGTATTCAGATTAGCTACTTCCACTCCACCGTGGTACTTAAGTGCTCGTACTGTTGCCACCAACACTACTGCGTCGGGTTGCAAGCCAGTTTTTCTGCACTTGATATCAATGAATTTCTCTGCCCCTAAATCTGCGCCGAATCCAGCCTCTGTCACTACATAATCGGCCAGTTTCAATGCTGCTTTGGTCGCCACAACTGAATTACAACCATGCGCAATATTGGCAAATGGGCCACCATGCACGATTGCCGGCGTATGTTCTAAAGTTTGCACCAGGTTTGGCTGAAAGGCGTTTTTTAAGAGCGCCGTCATTGCACCTTCTGCTTGTAAGTCACTGGCAAATATCGGCTTATTCGCTCTGGTCCGGCCAATTTGAATATTGCCCAAACGTGTTCTTAAGTCTTCTAGCGAAGTCGCCAAACAGAAAATCGCCATCACTTCACTGGCCACCGTGATATCAAAGCCCGTGTGGCGTTCTATGGCCTGACCATTTTTAGCATGTACATCTAAGGTGATTTTCCGCAAAGCGCGGTCGTTCATATCCATACAGCGGCGCCATGTGACACTCTCAGGGTCAATGTCCAGCGCATTCCCATGATACAAATGATTGTCCACCAAGGCCGCCAACAGGTTGTTTGCTGCGCTAATCGCATGAAAATCCCCGGTGAAATGCAGATTGATGTCTTCCATCGGCACCACTTGAGCATGTCCGCCACCAGTGGCACCACCTTTTAGCCCAAACACCGGCCCCAGTGAAGGTTCGCGTATGCACACCATGGCTTTTTTACCAGTGTTAGCTAATACCTGGTTTAAAGCGTCTGCAAGTCCAATAGTTGTAGTCGTTTTGCCCTCACCAGCTGGTGTAGGGCTGATGGCTGTGACCAAAATAAGCTTGCCGTTGCTATTACTTTGCAATGCTTTGATACAGTCTGGGCTAAGCTTGGCAATATGATGACCATATGGAATCAGGTCATCAGGCGTTAAGTTGAGTTTTTGAGCGACAGTCGAAATCGGTTGCAAAGTTGCAGATTGGGCGATTTCAATGTCGGTGCGCATTATTTACGGCCACCTAAAATAGAGCCAAGCACCCCACGTACAATTTGGCGCCCGAGTTGAGAACCTATCGCTCGCGCTGCGCTTTTAGCTGCTGCTTCCAGCACACCATCAGAGCGACTGGATGAACTCTTGCCACCACCAAACATGCCGCCCCAATCAAAACCTTCATTTTCCTTAGCTTCAGTTGCAGCCGTTTGCTCTGCACGATTTTTCAGAATCTCATAGGCTGATTCACGATCCACAGCTTTCTCGTAAAAGCCATATACGCTTGAAGCCTTGATTGTTGCGGCTCTTTCTGCATCAGTAGCAGGGCCAACACGGCTATCTGGTGGGCAAACAAAAGTGCGTTCTACCGGTGTTGGAATGCCTTTTTCATCTAAAAATGAAATCAAAGCCTCGCCTACGCCCAGCTCAGTGATTGCCGTTGCGACATTCACCTTAGGATTGCTCCTGAAAGTATCCGCTGCTGATTTAACCGCTTTCTGGTCGCGCGGGGTAAATGCCCGCAAGGCATGCTGAACGCGGTTACCGAGCTGGCCCAAGACCATATCGGGAATATCCAGCGGGTTTTGGCTAACGAAATAGACGCCCACGCCTTTAGAGCGAATCAGCCGCACAACTTGCTCGATTTTTTCAAGCAAGGCCTGAGGCGCATCGTTAAATAGCAAATGCGCTTCATCAAAGAAGAAAACCAGTTTGGGTTTATCCAAATCGCCAGCTTCCGGCATTTTTTCAAACAACTCTGAAAGCAGCCATAGCAGTAAAGTGGCATAGATACGTGGCGAATTAAATAACTTATCCGATGCCAGGATATTGATGATGCCCTGACCCTTGGAATCCGTTTGCATGAGGTCATCCAGATTCAATGCAGGCTCACCGAATAATTGGTCAGCACCTTCTGTTTCCAACTGCAGCAATGCCCGCTGAACCGCGCCCACGCTTGCTGCGGAAATATTGCCATACTGACTCATGTATTTAGCGGCATTTTCCGACGCATGCTGCATCATGGCACGCAGGTCTTTTAAATCAAGCAACAGCCAGCCGTTATCATCAGCAATCTTGAACACAGAGTTGAGTACGCCAGCCTGCACGTCATTCAGATTAAGCATGCGGGCTAATAATAGCGGTCCCATTTCAGCCATGGTAGTTCGTACCGGATGGCCTTTTATGCCAAACACATCCCAGAAGGTAACCGGGGATTTTGAGTAGCTAAATTCAGTTAAAGCCAGTTGCTGGACGCGCGCTTCGACTTTAGGATTGCCACCGCCAGCTTCTGACATGCCGGACAAATCCCCTTTTACATCAGCCATAAATACCGGCACACCCAGCTTAGAAAAGCCTTCTGCCATGGTTTGCAATGTCACGGTTTTACCCGTACCGGTCGCTCCGGCAATTAAGCCATGACGGTTTGCCATGCGGGGCAATATGAAACTGCTGAGTTCACTGTTTTTAGCGACTAATATGGGTTCTGACATTTTTTGTTTTCCGTATGTTTTAAGCTAATTACAAATCGCCTTTACGCGCTTTATCCATAATCTCTAATAAGATCGTCTCTAATTCCTGCGCGGCTTTTTTCGCACGTTCAGTAGGATTTTTGATACTTTTCAAATCAAAGGTTGGGCGATCTAAAGCCAAATATAATCTGAGTTTCTGATTTGTATCCGGCTTTTCGTAAATGGCGATGCGACAAGGTGCGAAGACCACGAATTCGGGGTGATCCAGCATGATTTCTGCACCCAAGCCTAGATTGCAAAAAGCCCGGGTCTCAAGAACACCTGCCGGTGCCTGGCCTCTGGCTTTCATATGTTCGCCAATTGGAAAATTAGCTGGATTCACAAAATTCTTGCCTTCACTCAGGCTTTTTAAGCTTTCCACTACGTCCTGGTAAGTAATACCATCTGGCACCGGTAATTCATAAATAGCCGTGCTTGGGTCTATCGCTGGCATACCCGGCCTGACTTGGCCAATAAGATCAGACCTAGTTTCGGAATGAGTATTGACAGTGCCGCAGGCACTCAATAAACAAATCAACACGATTAAGGTTTTATGCATGCCTGGATTTAATGTCTAATTTTTCATGATAGTTTTCAAAATGTAACCATATTATGCACCGAATTTAAGCGCGTCATTCACTGCTTTGCGATTAAAATGTGGTGCGATTA
>DATHWP010000100.1:0-5767 GCA_035460505.1 Methyloradius sp.
TAAGTAATACAAGCAAGCAGTAGAAGAAATAACCCAATAAGGGTTTAAATAAAAAGCCTCGTGATTGCGAGGCTTTTTGTTTTTTATGATTTGAGTTAGCTGTTTGGTATGACAAACTCCCAAATAGTCATGAATATTTAACCTGAGTTTCATAAAATACCGCTTAAAGCATTTTAAATCACAAGATGCTAATAAATAACAAGATCCTAGGGGCTGGGCGTGTATCAACATATTAATCAAAAAACTTCAGCATTCTTCACTCTATTTTTGGCGTTGTTAGCTACAGGTGTTTCTGCAGCCTATGCTGAGGACGAACTGTTGGCCAATACGGAAGAAGCATGGAATGCGAAGTTCCAATCCACAGTGGTTTGGCAAAAGAAAAATGGCTTCAACGCACCATACTCTGGCCCTAATAGTTTGATCACTGCGCCTGAACGCAGCTACTCGTGGACTTCAACGCTTTTCTTGGGTTTTAGACCTTGGCAGGACGGCGAGATTTACTTTAACCCTGAAATGGCACAAGGTCTGCCTTTGTCTGACCTCACTGGATTGGGCGGTCTAAGTAATGGGGAGATGGCTAGAACCTCTGGCGCCAAACCGACCATCTATCGGGCGCGCCTTTATCTCAAACAGACCTGGAACCTTGGTGGCGGGCAACAGTACCTGCCTTCTGATCAGAATCAACTAGCGGGATACGTGGACAAACGCCGATTTGTAGTCACGGTTGGCAATATGTCTGTGATGGATACCTTTGACGACAACGCCTATAGCCATGACCCACGCACCCAGTTCATGAATTGGTCGCTAATGGCAAATGGCGCTTACGATTATGCGGCTGATTCCCGTGGATACTCTTGGGGCGCAGTGGCTGAGTATTTTCATGATGATTGGGCAATCCGTGCAGGCCGTTTTGAGCAGCCAAGACATCCTAACCAATTAGCGCTGGATGCGAATATATTTAAGCATTATGGTGATCAGGTAGAGTTCGAGCAGGGTTATCAATGGAGTGGTCGCCCAGGTAAATTCAGGTTGCTCGGGTTTCGTAATCGTACAGTCATGTCTAAATTTCGTGATGCTTTAGATGCTGCTGCAATTAACGGTGGAGTGCCCGACATTACTAAAGTACGCTATGGCGAGCAAACCAAATATGGCGTCGGTTTTAGCATGGATCAGGCGATTACTGATGATTTTGGTGTATTTGCCAAAGCCAGTTGGGCCGATGGGCAAACTGAAACTTATGCGTTCACCGAGATTGATAATGCCATGTCCGCAGGTTTTGCCCTTAAAGGAAGTCAGTGGAAGCGCCCTGATGATACTTTTGGCTTAGCACTCATGCGTAACGGCTTATCATCAGCCCGTCAGGACTATCTAAGGGCTGGTGGCATCAGCTTCTTTATCGGTGATGGCTCATTGAATTATCACCCCGAGCAAATCATTGAAACCTACTACAGCTTGAAGGCGACTGAACATCTATGGCTGACGGCGGATTATCAGCATATTCAAAACCCAGCCTACAACGCAGACCGTGGGCCAGTTGATTTGGTCGCGCTTCGTGCCCATGTGGAATACTGATTCATAAGCTCTAGGCTGACTCTTCCTGCCCGTTCTTGTCGCATATAAGCCACTGATTTACAGTGAAATACCGCACATTTACTAAACATTAATATTGGGAGTATTATGGTATTCATGTAACGATGAACTAAAAATAATAAATGTTTGCTAGGGTTGTGGAGGTGCTGAGTGCTTGCCTTAAAGACACAAAAAGATATGCTTATCTCAGCAGGTATTGTTTTGGCATTTGTTCTGCTCATTGTTATTTCTGTCATTAGCTATTCTCGTACCAGTCAATTTTTGCTCAGCTCTCGCTGGGTTGACCACACCTATACCGTCCTTTCTCAAATCAATCTCTTATTCTCGGAATTAAAGGATGCAGAAACCAGTCAGCGTGGCTTCTTGCTGACTAATGATGAGAAATTTCTTGAGCCTTATAACAAAGCCGTCTCCAATTTGCCAGAGACGATCCAGCGCCTTAAAACACTTACAAAAGATAATTTCGACCAGCAAGACGATATTGCCTTATTTGAAGAATTAGCCAATCGCAAATTACTTTTTCTTGAGCAGGCTATCAACATGCAGCGTCAATATGCCTGGAAAGGTAATGACGATATTTTGAACACCTTGCAGGGTGGGAAAAAGACCATGGATGAATTGCGTATGAATATTCAGAGAATGACGTTGCGAGAAGAAAAGCTCTTAGATCAACGCGCTGAATTAGAAAAGTCGCACGCGGTCTCAACCGAGCGCTGGATTTTTTTCGGCAATCTCGCTGCCATACTTCTCATCCTGATTTCATTCTGTCTACTCAGGCAACAAATCAAAGAGCGCATCAACGCGCAACGTCGGGCAGAAAAAACTGCGCTGCAACTTGAAGTCACGAACAAAGAACTTGAAAGTTTTAGCTACTCAGTTTCACACGATTTACGCTCACCTTTGCGGGCGATTGATGGCTACTCGCGTATGTTTGAAGAAGACTATAGCGACAAAGTTGATGATGAAGGTAAGCGCATGCTTGGTGTTGTCAGGGCCAACAGCAAAAAAATGCGCATGCTGATTGATGACTTGCTTGATTTTGCCCGCACAGGTCGCCAAGCAATGGAGCGTGATGAGATTAATATGGGCCAGCTTGTAGATGAGGTCTGGGTGGAAGTATTAAGCGCAGAGCAGCCAAACCCAAGCTTGCAGTTCTATAAACATCATTTGCACCCAGTTCTGGGTGATCCAGTCTTGCTAAAACAATTATTAAGTAATTTGCTCTCTAATGCCGTTAAGTACAGCAGCACTAAAGAACACCCTAAAGTAGAGATTACATCCATAGAAAAAGATGGGGAAATCACCTACCAAATACACGATAACGGGGTAGGGTTTGATATGCGCTATTACAAAAAACTGTTCGGTGTTTTTCAGCGATTGCATACGGCTGACGAGTTCCCAGGCACTGGTGTCGGGCTGGCAATCGTGCAACGTATCATATTGCGCCATAACGGACGCGTTTGGGCTGAGAGCGAGATCGGGGTGGGTAGTACGTTTAGTTTTAGTTTGCCAGTTAAGGGAGTGTAGTTATGCCAAATTCACAATTAGTCCATATTCTGTTAGCAGAAGACAGTGAGACTGATGCCGAAATGACCATGCGTGCCTTGCGTAAAATCAATCTCAAGAATGAAATAGTCTGGGTGAGGGATGGTCAAGCCACACTTGATTATATTTTTTATGAGGGTGAGTTTGTCGATCGGCCTAAGCGTGTGCCGAGATTGATCTTGCTTGATCTGAAAATGCCGAAGGTGGATGGTATAGAAGTGCTGCAAAAATTAAAAAGCACTGAATCAACCAAGCAGATACCAGTGGTCATGCTCACCTCAAGTGCCGAGGAGCAAGACATTGTTAAAAGCTATTCACTCGGAGTGAATAGCTATCTGGTGAAGCCAGTAGAGTTTGACCGATTTGTGGAAGAGGTTTCTAAAGTCGGTTGCTATTGGGGGATTTTAAATAAAATCCCCAACAGTATATAAGCTACGAAATACGCATGAATAATTAATAAGAATGGTCACTCACATGCAAAAGCTGAAAATATTATTAGTGGAAGACAGCCCGACAGATGCCGAGCTCACTCTAAGAGAGTTGAAGCGGGGCGGGGTAGTATGCGACATTAAACATGTAGATACCGAGCATGATTATCGTGACCAGTTAACCAATTTCCAGCCGCACATTATTCTTTCAGATTACTCATTACCAACCTTTGATGGCTTGCGGGCGCTTGAAATACTCAAGGCTGAGCAACCAGATATTCCATTCATCTTTGTCTCAGGCACCATGGGTGAAGAAACCGCTATCGAGTCTTTGAAGCAAGGCGCGATGGATTACATCATCAAGGGTAATTTGTCGCGATTACCTAGTGCAATCAACACCGCGTTAGATCGTGTGCAAAAGCGCCAAGCGCTCAAACAGGCTGAAGAAGCTTTACTATTGCACAATCACGCAATAGAAGTGAGTGCGACACCCACTTTGATCGTCGATGTAAGCCTCCCTGATATGCCTTTAATCTATGTCAATCATGCATTTGAGCAGGTGACTGGCTATTCAAAAGAAGACGTTATAGGGCGAAACTGGAATTTCTTACAGGGTGATGATACAAACCAGACCGAGCTTGAGAAATTACACTTGGCGATTGATGATGGCTCTGCCAGCTCAGCTGTTTTACGTAACTATCGCAAAGATGGCAGCCTGTTTATCAATGAGCTTTATATTTCTCCGGTGCTGACTAATCCCAATGGCAAAGTGCAGTATTACGTGGGCGTGCAAAATGATATTACCCAGATTCGACAATATCAGGAGGCACTGGAACGGCAGGCAAATTACGATTTGTTGACTGGGCTTGCTAACCGAAACTTGCTTAAAGAGCGTATCAAGCATGCGTTTAATGAAGGCCGTCGTAGTGGCAGGGTATTTACGGTGGCGTTTATTGATATTGATAACTTTAAACGTGTGAATGATAGCTTGGGGCATAGCGCAGGTGATGAGCTCATCAAAATGGTGGCGGAGCGCCTGCAGCATTGTGTACGCGAGGGCGATACAGTCGCACGCGTGGGCGGTGATGAGTTTGTGATGTTGCTTAGCAGTCAGTCTTCAGAAGAAAGTACACACGTTGTTTTACAGCGGATACGAAGTGAAATGGGCAAGCCCTTTGTGCTCGCTAAAAAACAGCTCACAGTGACTTGCAGCATAGGCCTGGCAAGCTTTCCACGAGATGGTGATAATTCTGAAATGCTGCTTTCTAATGCAGACAGCGCCATGTATCGCGCCAAGGCTAGCGGACGTAATAACTTTCAGTTTTATGCAAAAGAGATGAATGCTGAGTTAGGCGAGCGTTTATCACTGGAAAACGATTTGTGGCATGCACTTGAACGAGATGAATTGCTACTGCATTACCAGCCTCAAATTAACATGCTCACTGGTGAAGTGATAGGGATGGAAGCGCTCGTTCGTTGGCAACATCCAACGAGAGGACTCATTCCACCCATACAGTTCATTTCCATCGCTGAAGACGATGGTTTGATTATTCCTATTGGCGAATGGGTCTTGAGGAAAGCCTGTGAAGATAATCAGCAATTGCAACTGGATGGCTTTAAACCTATTCGAGTAGCAGTCAATCTATCGGCACGTCAGCTGATGCAAAAGAATTTGGTACGCACCGTGAGCCAGATTTTGGCACAAACTGGCTTGCAGCCAGAATATCTTGAGCTTGAAATTACGGAAAGCATGATTATGCACAACGTAGAAGACTCTATCAGCTTGCTCAATAAAATCAATAAACTTGGCGTACAACTTTCGCTGGATGACTTCGGTACTGGCTACTCCAGTCTCGCCTATTTAAAACGGTTCCCTATCAAGCGCTTGAAAATTGATAAATCGTTCATCCGCGACATAGCTACAGACCCCAATGACGCGATTATTTCACGCTCAATTATCGCCTTGGCACATGCTTTACAGGTGGAGTCTATCGCTGAAGGGGTGGAGACCTTTGAACAGTTTGAGTTTTTAAAGGCGAATGGTTGTAATGAGGTGCAAGGCTATTTGTTTAGCAAGCCTTTACCGATTGAGGCATTACGAGATTTCCTAGCTTCAAACCCAGTGAGAACGACTATCCCTAGCGCAGCCTTGGATTTCTAGTACTGCCTCAAATATCTAGTGCAGCGTTGGATTTTTAGTTGGC
>DATHWP010000101.1:0-11269 GCA_035460505.1 Methyloradius sp.
GTGCATTTGAATAAAGAGCCAGTGATTGAATTCCTGACCTCAAATATCGTACTCATGCAAAACATGATTGATAACGGCTATGAAGACCCGCGTACGCTACAACGCCGTATTGAAGCCATGCAGGCTTGGTTGGCCAAACCAGAATTGTTGCAACCAGATGCTGATGCCGAATACGCCCATATCGTAGAAATTGACCTCAACGAAATCACCGAGCCTCTAGTGGCTTGCCCTAATGACCCAGATGACATCAAACCGCTTTCTGCTGTGGTTGGCGACAAGATCGATGAAGTATTCATTGGTAGCTGCATGACCAACATCGGTCATTACCGTGCTGCAGCCAAGGTGCTAGAAGGCGCAGGCGGCATACCAACACGCTTATGGATTGCCCCGCCAACGCGTATGGATGAAAACCAGTTGCGTGATGAAGGTGTGTATTCAGTATTTGGCGTTGCAGGCGCGAGAACCGAAATACCAGGTTGCTCCCTCTGTATGGGAAATCAGGCGCGTGTAGCTGACAAAGCCACCGTGTTCTCAACCAGCACGCGCAACTTTGATAACCGCATGGGTAAAGATGCCCGTGTTTATTTGGGTTCAGCCGAGTTAGCGGCGGTTTGCGCGCTATTGGGCCGTATGCCAACACCCAAGGAATATATGGATACTGTAGGCGACAAGTTAACCAAGAATGCTGACAGCATCTACAAATACCTTAATTTCCACCAGATGTCTGAGTATGCAAGCAAGAAGGTGATCCCGATTGCCGAGTTAGTCTAACTAAATAACGTCAGCCAATAAAAAAGCCGCGTAAGCGGCTTTTTTATTGGAGTAAATATCCCGTTAATGCTTATCGTCGCTATGCGTCATCAGTTTATCTATCCACGCAATTGAAATCGCAGAGGCTACAAATGCCATATGAATAATGGTTTGCCAGATCAACACTTTTTCATCCAGATTGGGGGCATTGATAAAGGTCTTGAGCAGGTGGATTGATGAGATGCCGATAATGGCAGTTGCCAGTTTTACCTTGAGCAGATTGGCATTCACATGTGATAGCCAGTCTGGTTCATCAGGGTGGCCAGCAAGGTTGAGGCGTGAGACGAACGTCTCATAACCTCCCACAATCACCATGATGAGCAGGTTGGAGATCATCACGACATCAATCAAACCCAGCACGATGAGCATGATGTCGGCTTCGTGCATGTCAGGTACTTTTTGTACCAGGTGAATCAGCTCTACCATGAAGTGAAATACATACACGCATTGCGCGACAATCAGTCCCAGATAAAGTGGTAATTGCAACCAGCGACTGCCGAACAGGATGGCACTCATGGGGTTTTTGCTGTAGTTGTGAGCGATATTTTTTGCTTCCATCGTTTGTTTCCTTTTTAAGCTTGGTAATTCAAAAATGTTAATCTTAAGTAAATCTAATCTTTCTCTATGACATTTTTTAGGGAATCTGGCTTTCCAGATTAAATGCAGCGCCGCTGTCTTGCCCTAATTTTTCTACTAGTACAGGCATCACGGTTCGCAGGGTTTCAGGCAATGTCCATGGCGGGTTCACAATAAACAGGCCGCTACCGTACATGCCAAAGCCATCAATAGCAGGCGTTTGCACAGTGAGCGATACATTCAGCCAGCTTTTAAGCCCAAGCTTTCTTAGTTGATCGACCATCTGCTTAGGTTCGGGGCGCTGCAGGAGTGGATACCATACGATGTAAGTGCCAGTCGCAAAGCGTTCCAGGCTGTCCTTGATGGATTTGACCACGCGCTGATAATCCTCTTTTTGTTCATACGGAGGGTCTATCAAGACCACAGCGCGGCGCGGCGGTGGTGGTAAATGTGCCTTGATGCCAGCAAAACCATCTTCGGTTTCTATCATCACTTTTCTGCTGGCATGCTTGAAGGTTTGCCAGAGTAATTTACAGTCATTCGGGTGTAGCTCAAACAGCCGCATCCGATCACTCTGGCGAATAAAGTGTTCTGCAATCAACGGTGAACCAGGGTAGTTCTTTAGCTGGTCAGTAGGGTTCAGTTTTTTTACTATAGCGACATACTCAGCCAATGATTCAGGCAGGTCAGTGCCTTGCCAGAGCTGAGCGATGCCAGTATTGAATTCAGCATTTTGCGCAGCGTAAGCGCTATCCAGCGCGTATTTTCCAGCGCCAGCGTGGGTATCGATATACCAATAGGGTTTATCTTTTTGTACCGTATAAGCCAGCGTTTGCATCAATACAAAGTGCTTAAGCACATCTGCATGATTGCCGGCATGGAAAGCGTGGCGATAACTCAACATCTGATTCAATCGTTTCTTGTTTGCGGGTTAGCTTGGCATTTTACCAAGCTAACCCGATAAACCGTTTTTTTATATCGTTAATCTGCTTTCAGTCTAATTTACTAGCCCACACGCAATTCTTGCTCCGCCACCGCCCAATGGTTTTGGTGTGTCGCTGTAGTTATCGCCATTTTCATGAATAATTACGGCGTGTCCGAGGATGTCTGCTAACTTCAAGTGTGGGGCGATCAGGCTGGTAGTGCTTGTGCCATCAGCCTCTATAGTTAATGCAGGCAAATCACCCATGTGGCCCATGCCGTCAGGGCCTGCATGCATGCCAGTTTTGCTTGGGTCAAAATGTCCGCCAGCGGCGAGGCCTGCTACCATTTTTCCATCTTTTAGTGCGCTATCGCAGCTGCCTTGGTCATGGATATGAAAGCCATGTACGCCAGTTGGTAAGCCTTTCAGGTTGGGTTTTACCACCAAGCCCTTTGGGCTATCTGATAGTGTCATTGTGCCAACACTCATCCCCACGCCTGCTTCGCTGATGGCGTTGATAGTGACGGTCTTTTCATCTGCATGTGCATTGATGCTGGCTAGAAGCAATGTGATTATTAGTGTATGGCATATTTTCATGGCGCTTAACTCCTTAATAAATGGGTTGTATTCGTTGCGAATGCTCGTGCTTGGTATAACAATTGGTCAACGAGATGCGTATGTGGTTCACCAATTAAGAAAAATTGGCTTAATTGATGTATTTGGGTTGTGCTATCAAGACGCTGACTGCTAGCATGTAAGGCTTATGGAAAAACATCTTCACGATCACGACGAACACCATGACCATGCTGGTCACAAGCATGATAGCCACGGCCATGACCACCATGCACATAAGCATGAAGCCGATAACACGCTTGTATGGGTATTATTACTGACGCTGGCTTTTGCCGTTGTTGAAGCGATTGGTGGCTGGTTCACAGGCTCGCTTGCCTTGCTGGGCGATGCTGGGCATATGTTCTCAGATTCAGCAGCGCTGGGTCTTGCTGCCCTTGGGGCTTGGCTGGCACGTAAACCAGCCTCACAAAAACACAGTTTTGGCCTCATGCGCTCTGAAGTCATTGTCGCATTTTTAAATAGCATCTTCATGCTGGTGGTTGTGGTGGCCATTGTTTACGAAGCAATAGAGCGCATACAGACACCGCAGCCTGTGCACGGTGGTGAAGTGATGTTAATCGCGCTGATTGGTTTAATCATCAATCTGGTGGTTGCCAGCAAACTGCACGGCCACCAAGAAACCATGAATCACCGTGCAGCCATGTTACATGTGCTTGGCGATCTGCTTGGCTCAGTCGCTGCAATCGTGGCTGGTGGCGTGATCTACTTCACTGGCTGGCTATTGATTGACCCGATACTTTCTATTTTCATCTCTTTGCTGATCCTTGCATCTACCATACGTTTATTGCGAGAGGCGTTGCATGTGCTCATGGAGGGCGTGCCAGCCCATATCAACTTGCAGGAAGTCACGCTGACCTTATCCCGATTGCCGCATGTGCAAGAAATCCACAGCATTCATATCTGGAGTCTTTCTTCTGAAGTCACGGCGCTATCTGCCCATGTGGTGCTTGAAGATATGCACGCTTGGCACCCAGTATTAACCAATATTCGTGAGCTGCTACATGAGCGCTTTGATATTGACCACGTGACCTTACAGCCTGAAACTGTCTCCGCGCTCAAGCAGGGCGAAGTGGCTTGTTGGCTCACGAAAAAGCCAGATATTCCATTATCAGATTAAACCCCTATGCAGAGTTTTGACCTCAACTGCCGACTATGCCCGCGGCTCAGTAATTTTTTAGATCAAGTAAAAATAGAGCAACCTACGTATTTTGCAAGACCAGTGCCCCCGTTTGGTAGTGCCAATCCGCAATTGCTTATTGTGGGGCTTGCTCCAGGCATGCACGGTGCAAATAGAACAGGTCGCCCATTTACCGGCGATTATGCTGGTGTCTTGCTCTATGAAACCTTGCATAAATATGGCTTTGCCACAGCACCAGTTTCAGTTTCCAGTGCTGATGGTTTGGAGTTGATTAACTGCCGTATTACCAACGCAGTGAAATGCCTGCCACCAGAAAACAAGCCTACAGGGCAAGAAATCAGCACCTGTAACCATTATCTGGCTAACGAAATCAAGGCCTTGCCAAGCAATACTTATATTCTGGCATTGGGCAATGTCGCCCACTTGGCGGTGCTCAAAGCCTTGCAATTGAAAGTCGGCCACTATAAATTTGGTCATGCAGCACGCCATCAATTGCCTGATGGCCAAGTGCTATACGACAGCTATCATTGCAGCCGCTACAATACCAATACCAGACGCCTGTCCGAGCCTATGTTTCACCAGGTGTTTGCGAGTATCAGGCAGGAACTGGCTCTCGACTAACCATTAGGAGATAAACATGCCTTATGTTGATATTAAAATTGCAGGCTCGTTGAGCCGTGAGCAAAAAGCCGAAATCGCCCAAGAAGTCACCGCAACTTTGCAGCGAGTCGCGCACAAGCCGCCTTCATATACCTACATTACGTTTACCGAGGTGAGTTATGAAGATTGGGCAATTGCAGGCGAATTGCTGGACGGTAAGTAACCTGCTCAATTGAACAACTGAAGTATGCTTGACCGCTATCTTTAACTACTATGTTTGATCCTAAACCTATCCTCAAGACCTTGCCTAACTTGCCTGGCGTTTATCGCATGATTAACGCCACGGATGAAGTGATTTATGTCGGCAAGGCAAAAGACCTCAAGAAGCGGGTCTCGTCATACTTCAATAAGAATTTACCCAGCCCGCGTACACGCATGATGGTGTCGCATGTCGTCAAGATCGAGACGACGGTCACACGCTCTGAATCTGAAGCGCTCTTGCTTGAAAATAACCTCATCAAGAGCTTTATGCCGCGCTACAACGTGCTGTTTCGCGATGATAAGTCTTACCCTTATATTGTCTTGTCTGGCGATGATTTTCCGCGAATTGCTTTTCATCGCGGCACACAGCGCAAAGGCAGCACCTACTTTGGGCCATTCCCCAATACCAACTCGGTCAGGGAGAGTATTCAGCTTTTGCAAAAGGTCTTTCGACTGCGCACCTGTGAAAACACCGTGTTTGCCAATCGCTCACGCCCCTGTTTGCTATATCAGATCGAGCGCTGCACTGGGCCATGTGTCGGCCATATATCAGAAGAAAATTATCGTCACGATGTGAATCAGGCCACGCTGTTCCTGCAAGGCAAAGAGCAGCAGGTGATGGAAGAGCTGGAAGAGCAGATGATGACTTCTGCCCAAGACCAGAACTACGAGTTGGCAGCCGTTTATCGCGACCGCATGCAGAGCCTGCGCCAAGTGCAGGCCAAACAGTTCGTCAGCGATTTCAGCCTGAGTGATGCTGATGTGATTGCATGCGCCGAAGCGCAAGGGCAACACTGCGTTAATCTGGTGATGATTCGTGGTGGCAGGCAGTTGGGTGACAAAAGCTTCTTCCCTAAAAATGCCGATGGCTGTGAAGTCGAAGCTTTGCTGGAGGCCTTTTTGGAGCAATATTACGTTGCGCAAAATCTGCCCCCCGTGATTATTGTTGGTGTGCCGATTGAAACAACCGCGCTGGAAGAGGTTTTTAGTGAGTTGGCGGGTAGAAAGGTACGTATCAATACCAACCCCATCAGTGATAAACGTGTGTGGCTCAAAATGGCACAGACCAATGCAGAGTTGGCGCTACAGCAACGCGCCTCGCAACAGGCAAATCAGCAAGCCCGATTGCTTG
Source organism: Methyloradius sp. (assembly GCA_035460505.1). Taxonomy (GTDB): domain Bacteria; phylum Pseudomonadota; class Gammaproteobacteria; order Burkholderiales; family Methylophilaceae; genus Methyloradius. The sequence continues at coordinate 6,073 of DATHWP010000101.1, forward strand.
CGCTGCGCGAAGCACTGGATTTAAGTGATAGCACCGAACGTATTGAGTGTTTTGACATCAGCCACACCATGGGCGAAGCCACGGTGGCCTCTTGCGTGGTGTTTGATAAAGGCGCCATGCAGAACTCAGAATACCGCCGCTACAACATCACTGGCATCACGCCAGGTGACGATTACGCGGCGATGCGTGATGCACTCACTAGGCGTTACAAAAAGATCGCAGCAGGCGAGGGCAAAGTGCCCGACCTCATTTTTATTGACGGCGGCAAAGGCCAGCTTGGCGTCGCGGTAGAAGTCATGCGTGAAGTGGGTTTACCTGATATTCTCTTGGTCGGTATCGCCAAAGGCGAAGAGCGCAGGCCTGGCCTAGAGCAGATGTTTTTCGCCGATAGAGAAACACCTGTCGGCCTTAAAAAAGATAACCCGGGCTTGCACTTGCTACAGCAGATTCGCGATGAAGCGCATCGCTTTGCGATTACAGGGCACAGGGCGCGGCGTGGCAAAGCACGTATGCATTCATCATTGCAAGATATTGCAGGCATCGGCGTTAAGCGTAGGCAAAAAATCCTCACGCATTTTGGTGGGTTAGATGGCGTTAAAAATGCGAGTGTTGATGAGCTTGCGCAAGTAGAAGGTGTTAGCCAGATGTTGGCCGAAAAAATTTACCAGGAGCTTCATTAATGCTGTGGAACATCCCCAACAGCCTCACCGTATTGCGTATCTTCTTGATACCTGTATTCGTGGGGATTTTCTACCTGCCAGCCAGCGTGATCGAGCCGCATTGGATCAATTTCTCGGCAACACTTGTCTTTGCTCTTGCTGCGATCACTGATTGGCTTGATGGATACCTTGCGCGCAAGTTAAACCAAACTTCAGCCTTCGGTGCTTTTCTTGACCCAGTGGCTGATAAATTGATGGTAGCAGCCGCATTGATAGTGTTGGTGGAGCTTGGTCGCACTGGCGCAATTACCGCGCTCATCATCATTGGCCGTGAAATCGCCATTAGCGCACTACGTGAATGGATGGCAGGTACTGGCGACAAAGGTAGCGTAGCTGTCGCGACGATAGGTAAAGTGAAAACGGCATTGCAGATGCTGGCGATATTGTTTTTGCTATATTCCGACCCGGTTGCCAATATAAATATTTATTTAATTGGTAAGGTCTTGATAGTGATTGCGGCATTTTTAACATTGCTGTCAATGGCTTACTATCTTAAAGCCGCCTGGCCGCGCATCAACCTGAAATAAGAAGCCAAAGTTAGCCTTGACACATGGCTGAAAATCCTTAGAATAGCGCCTTCTTTCGATGCGGGAATAGCTCAGTTGGTAGAGCGATACCTTGCCAAGGTATAGGTCGCGAGTTCGAGTCTCGTTTCCCGCTCCATACAAAATAAAGGGAAGGCACTATTCAAGTTGCTTTCCCTTTATTGCTTTAAACCAGTACCTGCACTTTCGGTAAAACGGTTCTGGCGCGATAGCAAAATGGTTATGCCGCGGCCTGCAAAGCCGTTTACGCCGGTTCGATTCCGGCTCGCGCCTCCAAAAATTCAAATCATCTAGTATCAATTTACCCCAATATCAAACCACCAGCTAAGTGCCAGTATCAAAAGCTATTATTGTTCTTTTCTCAAGACAGTACTTGGTCTAATATCAGCTCATGAGAGCTCCTACAGCTCCAGTTTCACAAATATATAAAAATTAGTTGTGTTCTGTCTTGGTCAATTTGACTTAAGTAAAGGGGGGGGCGTCATGGCATTAATCAAATGTCACGAGTGTGGACATGAAATCAGCACTGAAGCTAAAGCTTGTCCGCAATGTGGTGCTGAACCAAAGCAGAAAACAGGTTGCCTAGCCTATATAGGAATATTCATCGTTGTGTGCATTATTATCAATGCATTCAGTAAGGGCGATGAAACCAGCTCTAAGCCCCAAGAAACTCAAGCAGAATGTGCTAAGACTGACTTGCAATGTCTAGGTGATAAAGGAATCGTTTCTGCAAGCGTTTACTGTGAAAGAGCAGTTGAGAGATTGGCTGCGCATAGTGTCAAATGGACCGATGGCACATTTGAGCAGAAATTTAGTCGGTTTAGATGGAAAGATCAGGCATCTGGAGTTATCACTTACGTTGGCGACAAAGCAGAATTTCAAAATGGCTTTGGGGCGTTCACACCTATGATTTATGAATGTGATCTAGCAAATGATAATAAAACCGTCTTGGATACAAGGGCAACAGAAGGACGGTTACCGTGAAAATTAATAGTCCATACAAGCCAATATGAACTCATGATTATTAATTAAGAGCTATAAATGAAACTTGGCCGTAACGATCCTTGTTGGTGTGGTTCAGGGGCTAAGTATAAGAAATGTCACCTAGATAGAGAGTCCGAACCTCCGCATGATCCATGGAAGGTTGCTGCAGAGGTGGCAAAAGAGTTTTCGTCCGAGATGTGTTTAGTACCCGAAGAAATGAAACATAACTGTTCGGGGAAAATCATAAAAGCTCATACTGTTCCCCGTTCTGGAAGCCTAGCAAAAATTGCTCAGGCAGGTCATGTCTATACTTTTGTCCCATCTCTTCCCAATTTTATTAAAAATAAGGGAAAGCTATTACCTCAATTAGTTGGTATCAAGAACGCTTCTACATTTACTGGATTTTGATCACTCCATGACAATGATTTATTTGCACCAATTGAAAAAGAAGATTTTATCGGTACGCAAAAGCAATGCTTCTTTTTAGGATATAGGGCATATGCTCGAGAATATTTTACTAAAAATGCTGCCACTAATTTATTGCCGAAATACTCGACTTTAGATCGTGGTAAGAGCCTCGCTGATCAGATTGCTATACAACTAAGCATTGATCCGTACTCGATTGGAACTGTTGCGGCAAAGAACGATTTGGATTATCACAAACTGAGATATGAAGCTGTTCTTATCAAAGATGATTATTCTTCGGTTCAAGCATACATTATTCAGCTTAGAAATCCTCCTCCCATTATGTGCAGCTCTGGATTTGCACCTGCTATAGATTTTGATGGTAACGAATTACAGGATCTGACGGACCTATCCTTAAAGCCCGATATGTTAACTGTATCTTCTTACTTCAGTGGGCAATATGGATATGTTGTATTTACTTGGCTTAATGACGATTATGAAACCTGTGCACGATTTATTAATTCGCTTGAAAAAATAAAAGATGATCGTCTTTCTTCTGCCTTGGTTCAGCTAATGTTCAATTACTTTGAGAATATTCATATAGCACCAGAATGGTGGGACGGCCTTGATAATAAATATAAAGATTTTTTGGTGAATACAATGACTAACTCAGGAAATCCCTTTGTGATTCAGAAGAAGAACCCTCTTGCAGACAATGGAATGAGAATAGAACCTTGGGAGGTTGAATCAAAATATTGGGTTAAGTAGCAAATTAACTTTGAATAGCGCAGACCATCAAAGACATATCCTATGTAGAGCATTTACATTATAGGGCAACTCAAATATATGAATTGGCTACCACTTGCTATGTATAACCTAAATCCAAGCATGAGACTCGTCTTATATTTTCTATATTCATATTCATTCAGGTGATTGTAAAACTTACACACTCCCCGACTAAACCTGTTTCAGGTAGAGTGCTTGGTAGTGTTGTTATAAAATCATTCATCGCGGTCAGTCACAACATTGATGGATTCAATCGTAGAGTTGAAAAGGGTTGCAGGTAAATAAATGGGTGAAAATCGCTTTGATAAGTTCGTGGAATGGATTTTCTCCAAGGCGCCTTATGAACTCAGCGCTATCGATGCCGCTGACAAATTTCACAAGAGCATGCGCACTACGGCCAAGTGTTGTTATATCGCTTCTGTGCGATTGCGGCGTCAGGCAAAGCTCTCGTTTTTCACCGCTGGGTTTCTTACCGTTGGCTTGATACTGATTCCCTTAATCCAGAATTCAAATTTCCAGATTGCTTTTGCGCCTAGTGTGTTGCATATGATGCAAATCTTTCTGGGCATTGCTGTTCTGGTCTATTTAGTGATGATTGCCATGTCTAAATGTGATGTAAGGGCGAGGCAGTTTCAAGAATGTGAAACCAAGATCAAAGCGCTGATTCAAGCGTTTAATAAAGAGCGTTCTTTAGGTTTTGAGCCTTTAACGCCAGCGCGGCTGGATGAGTTTCAGGCGCAATATGTTGCGATATTGGCTGAGCTTGAGAGCCATCACCCCAACGATTATCGATTCGCTACGTTAGAGATGTTTCGCGATTACTACGTTACAGGCCTGCCAAGGCTGAAGCTCTATGCTAGCGCCCATATCATCAGGACTTTTGTCTTTATTATTCCTGCTGCGTTGATGCTGATAGAAGTTATTTTTATCGCGGATATGGTGGGGGCAACGCAGGTGATTACGCCACATCTGGGCGCTAAAGTAGTGGATGCCAGATTGACCCGCGAATTAAGCGAAGTGCCTGCTGACGCGGCTAGTAGCGCCCCTTAATGCGCTTGTTTGGCGGCTTTTTGCGGAATGATCAGAATGCAGGCAACGATCACGACTAATAGCGCGATAGAAGCTGAGTAGCGGCTTAACTCTAAACCGCCTTTGCTGAGCGGCTTGTCAAGAAAGTCGCCAACCACTGCGCCAAGTGGGCGTGTGAGAATAAAGGCCGCCCAAAAGAGTGCTGTACGTGAAATGCTTGTCCAATAATAAGCGCTTGCAATAGCCACTAACATCGCACTAAACACCATTGCCCCACCAACGTAGCCCAAGCCAGCCGTATCTGCTGTCCAATCCCCCAACGCAGTGCCCAGAGTCTGCGAAAACATGATGGTGACCCAGTAGAAAATCTCAGACTGACGAGAGCTTATGCTGCTGACAGCTATCGTGCCTAATGTTCTATACCAAACCGTCAGTGATGCGATGAGTAACGCGAACAAAATAGCGGTGCCGCCAGCATAGCCAATACCCAGTGAACGCGTGGCAAAGTCTGCCAGTGTTGTGCCCACGGTGGTGGTGGCAATAATCGTGACCCAATAAAGAAACGGATGAAATTTCTTTGCGGAAACCTGGGCTGTGACGGCAATAGCAAAAATGACTGCAAATATGCCAGTGCCTACCAGATAGCCAAGATCCATGGACATAGAGACTGCATCGCCACCAGTTTCACCAAGCGTGGTTGCCAGTATTTTCACTATCCAGAAAATGAGC
>DATHWP010000102.1:0-16838 GCA_035460505.1 Methyloradius sp.
CCGACGATACGGGCAGATTTCTTGTAAGGGCGATTCCAGTCATTGCTGAGCTCATGCATAGCGAACAACACACGTCTATGCACGGGTTTTAAACCGTCTCTGACATCAGGTAAGGCGCGCCCTACAATCACGCTCATGGCGTAATCAAGGTAAGAACGGCGCATCTCATCTTCTAAGCTAATCGGGAGGGTTTCTTTTGCGAACTGATCCATGTAATTATTCTGTCGGAAGTGGCTTAAAGACTATGATTTTAACATGATAAAGCGCTCAAATCATGCTTGCTGACATGGTAAATACCCTGTCATAAATAACATTTAAAATAGTGAATATAAAATGCCCATAGCGATAATAAATCAGCACTATAGTAAGAATTGATTAGAAAATTACTTTAAGTTAATTTACGCTATCGCCTGATTCAGGCATAAGATGTTTTCACGCATTCATAACATACCAAAGGAGAAATACCATGGCCGTACTCGTAGGTAAACCCGCACCAGACTTCACCGCAGCAGCCGTACTGGGTGATAACACGATCAATGAGTCATTCAACCTGCATGCGCACATCAAAGGTAAACCAGCCGTTATTTTCTTTTGGCCACTGGATTTCACTTTTGTGTGCCCTTCTGAACTGATTGCTTTTGACCATCGTCTTGAAGAATTCAAAAAACGTGGCGTTGAAGTAATTGGCGTTTCTATTGATTCACACTTCACTCACTTAGCTTGGAAAAATACGCCAGTCAACAATGGAGGTATCGGCAAAGTTGGTTATCCAATGATTGCTGACATTACTCACGAAATCGTAAAAGCCTATGACGTAGAAGCTGCAGGCGGTGTTGCTTATCGCGGCACCTTCCTGATTAATAAGGATGGTGTTGTAGTGAATCAAGTCATCAACGACTTGCCACTAGGCCGCGACATTGATGAAACACTCCGTATTGTTGATGCACTTCAGTTCTTTGAAGAGCACGGTGAAGTTTGCCCAGCAGGCTGGAAAAAGGGTAAAGCAGGTATGGATGCTACTACTGAAGGTGTGGCGAAATACCTAGCAGAAAATGCGGCTAGCCTGTAAATAGATAGGCTTAGTTGCAATAAAAAACGGGGCTTTAAGCCCCGTTTTTTATTGCTAGTTACTACCTTATATTTTATTTACGACCAATCACTATCACCAAAACGCCCGCAACAATCGCGATGATGCCTAATACATTTGGAATCGGAATATTTTTCTCGGTTTCCGCTGTGGCTTTAAGCGGCCCGATTTGCGCCACTGTTTCTTCACTGGAATAACTAATCTGCTTGTACACCAGAGATGCAGCACCTAGCGCTATCAATAACAATCCTACTATTAGTGACGATTTCATCGTGATTTCTCCTCAGTAATGATGTAGATTTTTATTCTTAAAATTTCTTGCGTGCTTCTTCGAAACCTTTTTTAAGTACTTCCCAAGCTTCTTCACCGCTCTTTTTCAGCTCTTGCCATGCTTCACCGGTAGAACCGTGGATCTCAGCTACTTTAGCTTTTGCCTCATCACGTTTGGCTTTGAGTATGGTCAATTGCTCATCGTATTTCACGCGTGCGGCAGCCTCAGCTTGCTTGGCTCGGGCCTCAAGCACATCAATATCTGCGGACCATTCGTCTAATTGTGCTTTCAACTTTTCGAGATACTCATCTTTCAAACTCATAGCAACACTCCTGATAGTTAATTGAACAAAGGTAACATACTCATAAATAATGTAGCAAAATCATCTTTCAATCATCCCATACTTTGATGTCATCAAACACCTTAAGTATCAAAATGGTTTAGCAAGCAATGCCAAGTCAGCTTTTAAATCGTCGATATGCTCTAATCCCACCGCAATGCGCACCAAGCCATCGCCTATACCTGCAGCGGCTCTGGCCTCTGGTGAAACGCGGCTATGGGTCGTGGTCGCGGGGTGCGTGATGGTACTTTTAGCATCACCCAGATTGGCTGTTATTGAGATCATTTTAGTAGCATCGATTAAACGCCAAGCAGCCTGCTGTCCGCCTTTCACATCAAATGACAGGATGGCACCACCACTTTTCTGCTGTTTGAGCGCAAGCGCATGCTGCGGATGCGATGTAAGACCAGGATAATACACACGCTCAACACCTGGCTGCTGCTCAAGCCATGTTGCCAGCGCCAAAGCATTGCGCGCATGCGCTTCCATACGTACATGCAGGGTTTCAAGGCCTTTCAGGAACACCCAAGCATTGAATGCACTCATGGTCGGGCCAGCGGTACGCAAGAATCCGTAAACGGGCTCAATGACTGCTTTCTTACCTAGCACCGCACCGCCCAAGCAGCGCCCTTGTCCATCTATGTATTTGGTCGCGGAATGAATGATGATGTCAGCGCCTAGATCTAGCGGCTTCTGCAAAGCCGGCGTGCAAAAGCAATTATCGACAGCCAGCAGCGCGCCCGCTTGATGCGCAATTTCAGCAAGCTCGGCAATATCGCAGATTTCGGTCAACGGATTAGATGGCGTCTCAACGAAAAATAGCTTGGTATTTGGCTTGGCTGCGGCTTTCCAAGCATCTGGGTCAGTCAAAGAAACAAAGGTAGTTTCTAAACCCCAGCGCGTTAATATATTGGCAAATAACTGTACCGATGTGCCAAAAATACTACGCGATGCCACAACATGATCCCCTGCAGAGCATAAGCCCATCACAGCCGCCAAAATCGCGGCCATGCCAGATGATGTGGCAACGCAAGACTCAGCGCCCTCAAGCGCTGCAAGTTTGTTCTGGAACATGGTCACTGTAGGGTTAGTGAACCGTGAATAGATATTGCCGGGCTCTTGCCCACTAAACCTTGCAGCAGCTTGCGCTGCATTTTCAAATACAAAGCTGGATGTCAGGAACATCGCTTCGGAATTCTCGCCATATGCGGTGTGTTCGCTACCTGCCCTCACGGCTAGCGTTTCTAGTTGCCATTCATGTGTCATGATTGCTATATCCTTATTGCTTATCTCTAACATTATCAAAATTTTGGGGCATAAAAAAACCCGCCATAGCATTTGCTAAAACGGGTTCTTGGCTCGCTTTAGCTGTATTTATTATGCGCCCGCAAGCTGAGTTAATTGAATAATCTCAAATCGGCGCCTCTGTAACTTGTTTAAATAATACGTTCAGTAACTTAGATGGTCAAGCAGCTTCTTCTTCATACTCTTTGACCGTCACCAGATTCAAATCAAGTTGGGTACTAGAGTTTGCGGGCTTATTCAATTTCTCACCATCACCACGGGCTGATTCAATATTGTTGAGATAATTTTCATCAATATCGCCCGTGACATAATTGCCATCAAAGCATGAACAATCAAATTGCTTAATATTAGGGTTGCTCAATTGCACCGCATGTACCAAGGCATCTAAATCTTGATAGATCAATGCATCTGCGCCAATTTCTTCGCAGATTTCAGCATCAGTGCGCCCAGTCGCAAGCAATTCATCACGTGTGGGCATATCAATACCATACACATTCGGGAACCTGACTGGAGGCGCTGCAGAAGCAAAAAATACTTTATTGGCACCAGCATCGCGTGCCATCTGTACGATTTGCTTGGAGGTTGTACCGCGCACGATGGAATCATCAACCAGTAGTACGTTCTTGCCTTTGAATTCCATACCGATCGGGTTGAGTTTCTGGCGTACCGATTTTTTACGCAATGCCTGTCCTGGCATAATAAAAGTACGTCCAATGTAACGGTTTTTAATAAAACCTTCACGGTAAGTCAGATTTAGCGCATTGGCTAGTTGCAGTGCGCTTGGACGGCTGGTATCTGGGATTGGAATGACTACATCAATTTTTAGGTCTTTCCATTCTGCAGCAATCTTTTTCGCAAGACTTTCGCCCATATGCAAACGAGTTTGGTATACAGAAACATGGTCAATCACTGAATCAGGCCTGGCCAGATAAACGTACTCAAATATACAGGGAGATAACTTAGGCGCTTCAGCACATTGGCGAGAGAAGAAATTGCCATCCATATCAATAAAGATAGCCTCGCCAGGCTCTACATCGCGGATCATCTTGAAGCCAAGCACATCAAGCGCCACGCTTTCAGAAGCCACAATGTATTCAACACCTTTTGCCGATTCAAGCTTACCAATCACCAAAGGACGAATACCGTTCGGGTCGCGGAATGCCAACAAACCAAAATTAGCCACCATGGCAACAACCGCATAGGCACCTTTGCAACGCTTGTGCACGCCTGTCACTGCCTCAAAAATCACATCTGTATCAAGCACTGCACTATGCGCAGTATGCTCAATCTCATGCGCCAATACATTCAATAGCACTTCTGAATCTGAGCTGGTATTGATGTGGCGCAAATCCTGGCGAAACATCTCTTGCTTGAGTTGATCAGAATTGGTCAGGTTGCCGTTATGGCCAAGGACAATACCGAATGGAGAATTAACATAGAAAGGTTGCGCTTCTGCCGCAGAAGAAGAGCCTGCGGTCGGATATCTGACATGCGCTATGCCAGCGTTGCCATGTAAGCTGCGCATGTGTCTGGTTTGGAATACATCCTGCACCAGACCATTATTCTTATGCATGAAGAAGGTATTGCCATCACAGGTTGCGATGCCTGCCGCATCTTGCCCACGATGCTGTAACACGAGCAGCCCATCGTAAAGTAATTGATTGACTGGATTTTTACCTACAATACCGATGATTCCACACATAAAGTGAGCATCCTAATAACTAAAATCTGCTGTTTACCAAGCCTAAAGGCTTGGGCACTAAATTGCTTGGCTTACGAATCAATTGCCAACCAATTTAGTCGTATTTGATGTGCTTTGCAATGTCATTTGGAAACCAGGGCAAAATACTCACCACCATCGCTTCCAAAGGCGCACTAAACATTGCGTTACGCCAACGAATATCTTTGGGTACATTGGTTAATCCTGCCAATAGCACCAATACACCTACAATCACTACGCCTCGCGCGATACCAAAAATAGCACCTAAGCCTCTGTCTAGCCAACTCAAACCTATGGTTTTGAATAATTGAGATAATCCTATGGCCAGTAAACTACAAACTAGCAAAACAGCTAAAAACAGAATAATGAATGCAGCTAAAAATCTTAATGACTCACTTGGTATGCTAGATGGGAGCAATTCCGCAAATTGCAAGGTGTATGTCCTGGCAATATAAAATGCTGCAATCCAGCCTGCCAAAGCCAATATCTCCCGTATGAATCCACGCATCATGCTGAGTAGTATAGAAACACCCACAATAGCTAACACTACATAATCAAACGCAGTCATCGTGATTCAATTACTTTTAAAACTACTTATTGGCAACGATCATGCCAACAAGGCCAACTTCTTTTGCCTTACTAAATGCTTTGTCTGCTTCTGCTTTTGTCGTGAAAGGGCCTGCACGCAACCTGATTTTATCGCCCGTTGGTGTTGCTAATTTTTCGGTATAAGACTTCAAGTTTTGGCTGGTCAGCTTTTGCTGTAACTGCTTGACGTTAGCTGCATCAGAGAACACGCCAATTTGCAGTGAGAATGTGCCAGGTTTTTCGATGCTGACTGGTTTCACAGCTTTGTCATCAGCGACTTTGGCTGGACTCGTCTTTTCTGGCACTACTTTAGCTGGCGCTGTTTTTACCACGACTTCTTTTTTGACAGGCTCTTTAACTGGTTGTGACTTGCTTACTACAGGCTCAGGCTTTGTGGGCTTGGCTGCTTCAGTTGTGGTTAAGCTAACGGGGCTATCCATTTCAGTTTTCGCTGGTGCTTCTGGTTTGGTGGTTTCAGGCTTAGCTAGCGTGGTCTGATCAACTGGCGTTTCAATCACTTGTGGATTGTTGGGTGACGGCTGTTCTACAGGAGTTACTTCAGGGGCAATTGGCACAATCTTGGAGGTAAATTCGCCATCTTGGCTAGGAATAGTAATCGCAATTTCTTGCTGTGGCGGTTTGCTACTGTGGTCATCCAGCACCATCGGCAAGATGGTAATCATCAATAAGACCAAGGCTATTGCCCCAACCAAGCGTCTGCGCGCACGCTTTTTAAACTGGATTTCCTGCTCGTTCACATTGTCTGGCGGCATCTAAATCGTCCTAATTCTTGGCGGGATATAACTTCACTTTGGCTATCGGGCTATCGGGCTATCGGGCTATCGTCAACGATACTAAAAACAGCTAGGAACCATTTGGCAACATGTTCATGACATCGGCCACTGTGAAAAATGAACCGAATACAACAATTCTATCATTTTCAGTCGCATCGATACAGGCTTGTCGATAAGCCGCAGTCGTATCGACAAAATTATGTACCTCAGCTGAACTGCTTTGCTCTTGAACGATTGTTTGCAACTGATAGGCGGTAGCACCTCGCTTTTGGTTAATACCAGCCAGATACCAGACGTCAATGTACGACTTTAGTATCTCCACGACGCCGTTAACATCTTTATCTGCCAACATCGCAAATACACCCAAAGTACGGCCCGTACAGACATTCTTACTTAAATTATGTGCCAGCCCAGCAGCAGCATGAGGGTTGTGTGCAACATCTAGAATCACTGTATGTTTCTGATTGAACTTCTGAAAACGTCCAGCAAGGTTAACCGTTTTCAAACCCTCAACAATATGGCTTGTAGAAACAAATAATTGATCTTGCATAGCACGCACAGCGGCTAGTACAGAGGTGGCGTTATATAGCTGAAAGTCCCCTACCAAGGCAGGAAATGGTAAGTCTGTGACTTCTTCCAGCAAATCGCTATAACTCCAAGACTGCCCTTTTGACTTAAAGGAAAAATCTTGGTTGATCAATCTTAGATCAGCTTGGATCTTTTCTGCATGTTCAATAAGGGTATGCGGCGGATTCGGTTCACCACAGATAGCAGTAATACCTTTGCGAAATATGCCCGCCTTTTCATAGGCAATGCTTTCACGGCTATTGCCAAGAAAATCCATGTGGTCAAGATCGATACTGGTGACGATAGTACAGTCAGGGTCGAACACATTCACCGCATCCAGCCTGCCGCCCAAGCCAACTTCCAGCACCGCAACATCGATACCAGACTGGGTAAAATGCCAGTAAGCCGCTAAGGTCGCGAATTCAAAATAAGTGAGTTCAGTGTCTTGCCTCGCGGCTTCCACTGCAGCAAAGGCCAAGCATAAATCTTGATCATTGGCATTTTTTTCAGCAACACGTACGCGTTCGTTATAAGCCAGTAGATGAGGTGAAGTGTAGCAGCCAACTCGATAACCAGCCGCGCTGTATATACGCTCCAGCATGGCACAGGTAGAGCCTTTACCATTGGTGCCACCGACAATAATAATTGGAAATGTTTTAGTAAGCTTCAGGCGCTGCTTGACGATGTTGACACGACCCAAACCCATGGCTATGGATTTTGGATGCAGTGCCTCAATATAGGCGAGCCAACCTGCCAAGTCAGTTGGCAGCTTTGAAGGTGATACCACAGCGAGCGTTTGAGGGTTAAGAATGGTCGATTAGATAGTAGTTGAGGTGATAACAGGCTTGCGCATCAATCCAGTGACTAATGTAGCAATTCTGTCGCGCATTTCACGGCGGTCAACAATCATATCAACTGCGCCATGCTCCACCAGGAATTCAGAGCGCTGAAAGCCTTCTGGCAAGGTTTCACGCACGGTCTGCTCAATCACACGTGGCCCTGCAAAACCGATCAGGGCTTGTGGTTCAGCAATAATGACATCGCCTAACATGGCAAAGCTTGCCGAAACACCGCCCATGGTTGGGTCGGTAAGCACTGAAATATAAGGTAAACCTGCTTGGCTAAGCGCAGTTAGCGCAGCGCTAGTTTTCGCCATCTGCATCAACGAAAACAAGCCTTCTTGCATACGTGCACCGCCACTGGCCGCAATACAGATAAATGGTGTTTTATTTTCGATGGCATTTAATACACCACGCACAAAACGCTCACCAACCACAGATCCCATAGAGCCACCCATGAACTTGAATTCAAATGCAGCAATGACCACTGGTACTGTATTCATACTGCCCTGCATCACAATCAGGGCATCAGTTTCGCCAACATCGGCCTGTGTTGATTTCAGGCGATCCGCATATTTTTTAGTGTCTTTAAACTTTAGTGGATCTATTGGCTGCACTTCAGCGCCAATTTCAAATCGACCTTCTTCATCCAATAAAAGATGCAGGCGCGCTCGCGCAGAAATCCGATTGTGATAACTACATTTGGGACAAACTTCGGCATTACTTTCCAAGTCCGTACGGTAGAGCACAGCCTCGCATGATGGACATTTGCTCCACAGACCTTCAGGTACGGATTTTCTGCCTGGCCCTTCGGCGCGGTTAATTTTAGGCGGTAGTAATTTTTGTAACCAGCTCATGCTTTATCCTTTATGCATTCTCATTACTGCGTGCATGTATTGTTGATTTCAAGCTTTATTAAATCTCGTCAATGGCACTGCGTAATTCAGCAACCAATGTGCTTACATTTTCCAGTAAATTATCTTCAGTTGATTGCTCCACAGCCTGCACCATACGGCTACCGACCACAACAGCATCTGCAATTCTACCAACCAGTTTAGCAGTCGCTGCATCACGCACACCAAAGCCTACGCCAATTGGCAAATCAGTCTTTAATCTAATTGCTGCAACACGATCGGCCACTTCAGCGACATCCAGATTACCTGCCCCAGTCACACCCTTGAGCGATACATAGTAAACAAAACCACTGGCCTGATGCACGATTGTGTCAATCCGGGCTGGCTCAGTAGTAGGCGATAATAAAAAGATAGGGTCTATGTCGCGCGCTTTGAGCAAGGCAACAAAATCCACGGATTCTTCAGGTGGGTAATCTACGGTTAGTACGCCATCAACCCCTGCAGACTTCGCCATATCGGCAAACTTCTCAACACCCATCGCTTCTATAGGGTTGGCATAACCCATCAATACTACTGGGGTAACCGCATCTTTAGTCCGAAACTCCTTGACGAAACCAAGTACAGAACGCAAACCCACTTTATGCACTAAAGCGCGCTCACTAGCGCGTTGAATCACAGGGCCATCTGCCATTGGGTCAGAGAACGGCACACCCAGCTCAATAATATCCGCACCGGCCTTAACCATGGCATGCATCAAATCAATTGTATGCTTGGGGTGTGGATCGCCAGCGGTAATGTAAGGAATAAGTGCTTTTTTACCTGCTTGTTTCAGATTGGCAAAGCATGTTTTTATACGTGACATGAAATGAAAACTTTTGAGTGTAAATATCTGATGATTTTAAATTAAAGCGTAATGCCAGAGATGTTGGCGACTGTGTTGATGTCTTTATCCCCACGGCCTGAGAGATTCACCAGTATGACTTGATCAGGTGACATCGTTGCAGCTAGCTTCTCGGCATAAGCTAGAGCATGGCTGGTTTCTAGTGCAGGGATAATACCCTCTGTTCTACACAAATTGTGAAATGCCGCCATGGCTTCATCATCTGTCACAGCCACGTATTCAGCACGCTTAATGTCTTTTAACCATGCATGTTCTGGGCCTACACCAGGGTAATCAAGGCCAGCAGAAATAGAATGCGTTTCAATAATCTGACCATCTTCATCCTGCATTAGATAAGTACGATTCCCGTGTAGGACGCCAACTGGACTGTTCGCGGTTAATGGTGCAGCATGCATGCCAGTTTCAATCCCGTGGCCAGCCGCTTCCACCCCAATCAAGCGCACATTCTTTTCATTGATGTATGGATAGAAAATACCCATAGCGTTAGAGCCACCACCCACACAAGCTAATACCGCATCAGGCTGACGCCCAATCATCTCTTGCATCTGCTGTTTGGCTTCGATACCAATCACAGACTGAAAATCTCTCACCATCATAGGATAAGGGTGCGGACCTGCCACAGTGCCAATAATGTAAAAAGTATCAGCAATATTGGTGACCCAGTCACGCATCGCTTCATTCAAAGCGTCTTTAAGGGTCTTAGAGCCACTTTCCACAGGCACTACAGTAGCACCCAGTAATTTCATACGGAATACGTTAGGTGCTTGACGCTTAACATCTTCAGAACCCATATAGACAACACACTTGAGGCCCATACGCGCTGCAATCGTCGCTGTAGCCACGCCATGCTGCCCTGCGCCTGTTTCAGCAATCACCCTAGGCTTACCCATGCGCTTAGCTAATAAAGCTTGGCCCACAGTGTTATTGACTTTGTGCGCGCCAGTATGGTTTAGATCTTCACGTTTAAGATAAATGCGTGCGCCACCTACTCGCTCAGACCAGCGCTTTGCGTAATAGATAGGGCTTGGACGACCTACAAAATGTTTTAGGTCATGGGCAAATTCGGCAAGAAACTCAGGATCGTGACGATATTTTTCATACATCACGCGCAATTCTTCAAGTGCCTCTACTAATGTCTCTGCGACAAAGGTACCGCCATAAGGTCCAAAATGGCCGCGCGCATCTGGCATATCATATAACTGCATTACTTACTCCTCGTATAAATGCAGCGATTTTAGCTGCATCTTTTATTCCCTTGCTTGCCTCCACGCCGCCACTCACATCAACTGCATAGGGATGCACCTGCTCTATGGCCTGCCTCACATTATCTGGATTCAGACCACCTGCCAGTATGATTGGTTTCTGTAATGTTTTTGGTATGAGAGACCAGTCAAACACTTGTCCTGTACCACCCACCAGACCATCGGTATAGGTATCAAGTAGCAGTGCTTTGGCATCTTTAAAATTAGCCTCATATTGTACCAAATTTGTATCTGATTTGACGCGTATTGCTTTGATATAAGGCAATGTAAATTGCTTACATTGTTCAGGGGTTTCATCACCATGGAACTGAATCAAATTGAGTCCCACAGCTTCAATTGTTTTTACAATCTCAGTTGGCGCAGCATTCACAAACAAACCTACAGTGGTAATAAATGGAGGTAAGTTTTCAACAATAGATTTTGCCTGCGCTATGCTGACGTGCCGTTGGCTCGCGGCATAAAAGACCAGCCCAATAGCGTCTGCACCCTGCTCAATTGCTGACAGCGCGTCTTCTAAGCGCGTAATGCCACAGATTTTTACTCTTGTTCGTTGACTCATTTTGATTTGATGTAGCGACTGCACTAAAGAAGGCTAGCGTAACCGAAAGCTATATGGCTGTCACACATTTGTATTGAATTTCTAAATGACGTTCTTTATTTGGCGATGAGTATTAGGCAAATTCCAAATAGGGTCATATTTAACGCCTGTAAGATATAGGCCATCTGGTGAAAATGTAGGTGGGGAAGCTGTTCTATCGCGGGCTTCTAGCAAAGTCTTGATGTGGTCTGGCGGATATTTCCCTTTGCCCACATAAATCAATGCACCCATCATATTACGTACTTGGTGATGTAAAAACGCATTGCCAGAGAAACTAAAAATCAGGTTACTACCATCGGCTTCTATATCTGCATTATACAAATGCTTGACTGGAGACTTAGCCTGGCAATCTGCCGCCCGAAAAGCGCTGAAATCATGCTCGCCGATCAAAGAGCTTGCAGCTTCTCTCATCTGGCTTAAATTTAACGGAAAATGAAACCAGCCCGCTTTGCCAGACATGATTGCAGGTGCCGTTGCTTGGTTAACCAATAGATATTGATAGCTGCGAGCCTGCGCATCAAACCTCGCATGAAATCTGGCATCGACCTCTTTTGCCCATTGGACCCGCAATGTTTTAGGCAGGTGCGCATTCACCCCGCGCACCCAAGAGTCTTCGGGGCGCATAGTTTCGGTATCAAAATGCACAACTTGTGACAACGCATGTACACCAGTGTCAGTGCGGCCTGCTGCAATCACTCTCACTTTATGTAATGCCAACACTTCCAATGCTTTTTCAAGAGCATCCTGAATGCCACATCCAGAAGGCTGGCTCTGCCATCCACAGAAATGCTGACCATCATATTCAAGACATAAAGCGATACGCATTATCTATCTGGTCTCTTAATCAATTACACATTATTAAATTTAGTCTGTTTTAGCTAAGTTGTTTGGTATTTTAGAAATAAAAAAACCGGGCTTAAAAGCCCGGCTTTTTTATTATTGCGTTTTAATTAGCTCAGGCTCTTCAATATTTCCTGTGCTTTCAAGCGCTGTTGCACACCGCCCTCTTTCAGCACTTCGTCCAACAATTCCCGCGCACCTTCGTTATCACCCATATCCATATATGCAGTCACCAAATCAAGCTTGGTATCTACTTCAGACGACTCTGAGCTTGCAATCGCATCTGATACTTCAGGCGTTGCATCCAAATCAAGGCTGATGCCTGACAAATCAATCTCAGGAACTGCAATCTCATCAACTGCAGCGGGCTCAGCAAGCTCAGACACAGTAATTTCTTCTGTATCAAGGTTAGCAAAATCCACATCCAAATCCAGATCGAAAGCTTGATCTTGCTCTGTAGTACTAAAATCAATTTCATTGACATCTGGGCTGGTGATTGTCGTTTTCTCAAAGTCTGGTACTGATAATTCTACAGGCTCTGGCACTTCAGCAATCTCAGGGAAATCGAGTGCTTCAGGCACATCCAATGTCAGCGTTTCAGCACTATGAATGGCCGGGATTTCAGGCTCAGCTTCTTTAATTTCGGGCAAATCAAAACTAATCTCATTGGCTGAGAAATCAATTTCAGGACTACTATCAGCCGCAACCAAATCTGGCACACCCAAAATCATGGTCTTGTCAAAGTCCAGACTTGAGTCTTCCGCTACCTCAGATGCGAGATCCAATGAAGTTTCTGGTGCAAAGCTCGCCATATCAAGCTGCACAGTATCTGTAGCTGCCTCTTCAGGTAAGTCTAATTGGAAATCCAAGTCATCATTAACGTCAGCAGATTTTTCTGCTGCTTCGCCAATATCCAAATCAAATGCATCGGTACTGAAATCTTCTTCAGCCTTAGTCGCTTGCATTTCCATCGTCGAAGCATGTGACTCGGCAATTGCCTCAGCTTCAGCTGATGGCGTCCCTATATCAAAATCAAGCACATTGTCTTCTGCTGCATCTGCTGAAGCCTCAGCAGAGTTGGTTTCTGGCGAATCTAGTGAGAAATCAAGTGTACTATCTTCCGCCAACTCAGATGCCACAACTACTTCGCTTGCTACCAAACCTGCAGCAACGGCGGTAGAAACGCCCGATTCTTGCGACTCAGACACTTCAGTAGCTTCATATAGAGGGTTATCAGGCTCAAAACTTCTACCCAACGTAGCCACTTTGGCCCATGTAGGGTCTGTGGTACCTAGAGTGGAATACAATTCACCTGCAACAGTTTCAAATGCTGATGAGTCTTTACGGGCCGCATACATCTCTAGCAATTTAAGATGTAATTCATAGCGCTTCGGCTCTTTGACAATTGCATCTTTAAGAATTTCTTCAGCCTGTGAATCACGTCCATAGGCCATATAGACTTCAGCTTCAGCAATTGGATCAACATCATGCGTATCGATCATGCCAGTACCGGGCGAGAAGTCGGTCAAGAATGAAGTATCGCCGCTATCGACCGTACCGCCTAGAGTATTACCAAAAACCGTATTAGCTTTTAGCCCACCAGAAGTAAGTATGTCTTTCTCAAATCCATCCAGACTGCGACGGCGCTTATTACGCAAGAATAACCAACCGCCTATTAGCAATGCTAGGAATCCGCCTGCTCCACCGACTAATGGCAAATTCACATCATCAAACAAACCTGGCTCTTCAACTGGCGGCGGTGGTGGGATGATTTTTTTAACGGGAACTGGTTTCTTTTCGGGTGCTGGTGCAGGAACTGCGGCAGGAGCCGTATCAGTAGGCTTCTCTGCTTCTGCAGGAGCCGCTGGCTTTGGTGCTTCCACTGGTGCGGGGGCTGGCTGCTCAGCAACGACTGGTGCTGCCGCCGCAGGTGTGACCTCAGGTTTACTTGGCAATACTGGTGCTGGTGCATTGGCAGCCGCATTTTTTTGCGCTTCAGCCATTGCCTGGTTTTTCATAACCAGCAATTTTTGCATGTCAGCGACTTGTTTTTCTAGCGCTGCTACACGGTCGCTTGATTCCTTGATAGTCTTTTCTTTAGCCGTTGCTTCTTCCTGCAGACCAGTCACTTTGTCTTGTAGCACTTTGGTGTCTGGTGACACACCTTTTGAAAGCTTGACTACATCTTTTGGAGCGGTTGGCGCAGGCGTAGCCTTATCTTCTGCTGCCTTAGTAATTTTGCCGCCTGATGATTTCTTGCCTTCATCGTCTGACATTGCTGGTGCAGCTTCAACTGTGCCTGCCAGCTTATTGCGATAGGACTGAAAATCAGATGATTGAACTTTGATCTCTTGCGCTGCTTCTGATTTCGGTATTGCCGCTAACTCTGTGCTACTGGGTACGCGAATGATTTGACCAACTTTCAGACGATTCATGTTGTTGCCAATGAATGCGTCCTTGTTAGCTTGGTATATGCCAACCAGCACTTGATCAAGACTGACGTTTTGTACATTTGCATTGCGGGCAATACTGTAAAGCGTGTCACCTTTTGCAGTTGTTACTTTAGATTCATCAGTTGGTGGAGCATCTGCCTGCGTAGCTACTGGAACAGCGCTAGTTACGCTGTTTTTTTTAGTACCTTTTACAGGTTTACTAGTTGAAGTAGCTACTGGAGCATCGGCCATACTGGCAGGCGATACAACAACTGGCTTACTAATGGTTGGCTTGCTTGCTGATGGCAAACTGACAGGCGGCTGTGAATAACCTGGTGGGTCAAGCAGCAGCGTATATTCACGCAACAAACGACCGCTAGACCAATCGACTTGAATCAGCATATCAAGATACGGGTCTGATACTGGCAGATTAGAGCTTAGCTTGAGATAAGCAGAGCCACTTGGACTTTTCTTGATCTCAATTTTGATTGTACTGTGCAACGCAGGGCGTTCAATCCCTTGAACTTTATAGGCTTCTTCTGGTGCAATGATTGCACTTAATGAAGAAAGCTCATCTGGGCCCGCCGCCAATAATTCAATTTCTGCATTTAATGGCTCACCGAGACCAGATAGTACAGTTAGCTTACCTAAGCCAGCTGCTTCCGCCCCCAAAGACATCAATGCAAAACATACTGCGAGCGAAATTCGCTTTAATTTCGTCTTATGCACCATTCAACCCTTATCGACTAATGATAGTTGCATTATTAAATTAACATCAATCAGTTACAGATGCAAGCTCATGCCACACTTTATATTTAAGCGCTATATCTATGCAACACTTATTGTTCTACCAAAATGCGCAACATACGACGTAACGGTTCTGCGGCACCCCATAATAACTGGTCGCCGACAGTAAACGCCGATAAATATTCCGAACCCATGCTCAGTTTGCGCAAACGCCCTACTGGTGTGTGTAATTTGCCAGTCACTGCCGCTGGTGTTAATTGCTGCATGCTGATTTCGCGCTCGTTTGGTATCACTTTTGCCCAAGGGTTAGCGTCAGCAAGCAAGCCATTAATATCATCTAACGGCACATCTCGCTTGAGCTTGATGGTTAAGGCTTGGGAATGGCAACGCATCGCACCTATGCGCACGCATAAACCGTCAATAGGGATAGGTTGTGACTGGCGCCCAAGTATCTTGTTGGTTTCAACCTGCCCTTTCCACTCCTCTTTGCTTTGGCCATTACCCAAGTCTTTGTCTATCCAGGGAATCAGGCTGCCCGCTAGCGGCACGCCAAAATGCGCGGTAGGAAATCTTTCGTCACGCAAGATACCAGCCACTTCACGGTCTATATCCAGAATTGCTGAAGCGGGATCAGATAATAAATCAGACGCAATCCGATGTGCCTCGCCCATCTGCTTGAGCAGTTCACGCATATTTTGCGCGCCTGCACCCGATGCTGCCTGATAGGTCATGGAGGTTGCCCATTCGACCAAGTTGGCTTTGAATAGGCCGTGTAAGGCCATTAACATGAGTGAAACAGTACAGTTACCACCAATCCAGTTGTTGCCGCCATTGGCTAGCGCGTCCTGAATCACATTCAAATTGACTGGGTCAAGAATAATCGTTGCGTCATTTTCCATACGCAAGGTAGAAGCCGCATCAATCCAGTGCCCTTGCCAGCCTGCATTGCGTAGCTGGGGAAAAATATCGGTGGTGTAATCGCCACCTTGGCAGGAAATAATGACATCCATTGCCTTTAATTCAGCGATGTTTTTTGCGTCTTTCAACGCGGGTATTTCTTTACCAATAGCTGGGCCACTACCGCCTGCTTGAGACGTAGTAAAGAATACAGGCTCGATCAGATCGAAATCCTGCTCTTCACGCATACGCTGGATGAGCACAGAGCCCACCATGCCGCGCCAACCGATAAAACCTACTCTAAGCATGATTATTCTCTAAAAATTCTGGATAAAAATTACAGCGCGGCAGTCACTGCATCGCCCATTTCGCTGCACTTCACGTGCTTGCAGCCTTCGGTATAAATATCACCAGTACGATAGCCTTGCGATAGCGTTTTCTTGACTGCATTTTCAATACGGACTGCATTGGTTTCGTCATTAAATGTGTAGCGCAACATCATGGCGACGGAAAGTATGGTTGCCAGTGGATTAGCAATATCCTTGCCAGCAATATCAGGCGCAGAGCCATGGCTAGGCTCGTACATACCCTTGTTATTCGCATCAAGCGAAGCCGATGGCAGCATGCCGATAGAACCCGTCAGCATTGAAGCTTCATCAGAAAGAATATCGCCAAAGATATTACCAGTGACCATCACGTCAAATTGCTTTGGCGCGCGCACCAATTGCATTGCCGCGTTATCGACATACATGTGGCTGAGTTCGACTTCGGGATATTCCTTAGCGACTTCAATCAT
>DATHWP010000103.1:0-7685 GCA_035460505.1 Methyloradius sp.
ACCTTGTAACTCGAGATTTTTATCGTATTTAAGCAAGCTGTTAAATAGATTGGCTGCTACTGCAGAAGCCGCTGATTCGCCAGCAATCATGGCGATGAGTCCGCTAGGTTCGCCTGCCGTGGCATCAACCAATGTGCCGCCAGATTCAGTAGGCGGGCTTACATCATAGTTAATATCTTTTTCAGTAGCATTTTTGCTGCAGGCGTTTAATAGCACGCTAGTTAGTAGCACACCGATTAAACAATATCTTTTTTTTATTAGGGACATCCGCTAAAGCTCAAGCTTCGTCTGGGCGGTTAATCGTGAGCTTTTCGCCAGGTGCAATACGTGAACCACTGATTCTATTCCAGCGCTGAATATCGTCACGCGCAACGTCAAATTTTTTGGCGATGCTTTCCAGCGTGTCGCCACGTTTAACCACGTATTGGATTTTCTTGCTGGCTTTTGCATTGGTTTTTTGTGTATTTTTAGCTAGCCTCTGATTGGGGCTGGTGTTGGTTTTAATGACGCTCAATATCTGACCTGGTTTGAGTTTAGCGGTTTTTAGTTGATTGTTCGCCATCAATTGTTTGCTGGTCATGCCATAGAGATTCGCAATTGATTGTAAAGTTTCTTTTTGTTTGACTGTGTGTTTGAGATTGCGGCTATTTTCTGTCTTACTTTCGTCCGCAGCCTGCGTCTGACCATATTGGTTTGCGCTATCTGTTGATGAAATGGAAATACCTGTTTGAGCTGTTCCCATCGGAACTAACAGGGGCATTGCACTACGCATTTTATCTTTGGCCGGTAAATCGTTAACGTCACGTAATTGGCTTAGATTAATACCAAATTTACGGGCGATATTATCCATGCGTTCCCCACGTTTTGCATGGTAGGTTTGCCAACTTACTAAAGGCTTTGTGTAGTTGGCAAGATTGACTTTGAAGGTGTCTGCAGCCGTAACAGGTAATAAGATTTCATGGTCACTACTATTGGCGGTGATGACAGGCCGGTTGTATTGAGGGTTGAGGGAAGAGAATTCATCGAAACTGATACCCGCTAATGTAGCTGCTAAATGTGCGTCTATCTGTTGGGGTGCGCTGACTTTAATGAAATAGGGCTGATTGGCGATCGTCTGTATGCTGAGGCCGAACTCTTCTGGGTGCGTCATGATGTTCTTGATTGCTTGAAGCTTGGGTACGTAATTCCTGGTTTCTGGTGGCAGTGGCAAGCTCTCGTAATCTGTAGGCAAGCCTTTTCTGCGGTTGCTCTCTATGGCGCGAGATACCGTACCTTCACCAGCGTTGTAGGCCGCCAATGCTAGATCCCAAGTACCAAACATGACATGTAATCTTTGCAGATAATTCAATGCTGCGTCTGTAGCTGCGGTTACGTTTCTACGGCTATCTACCCACCAGTTCTGCTTTAAACCAAAATCTTTGCCAGTAGAAGGAATGAATTGCCAGATGCCAGAGGCATGGCTAGTTGAGTAGGCTTGTGGGTTGTATGCACTTTCCACCATAGGCAAGAGTGCGATTTCAGTCGGCATGCCACGTTTTTCTACTTCTCCCACGATGTGATAAAGGTATTTCTGGCTTCTATCTACCATACGTCTCACATATTCAGGGCGTGCTGCATACCAGGATTCATGTTTGGCAGTTAGGTCTGAATCGACTTCTGGCATATCGTAACCATTGATAATGCGTTGCCATAAATCAGCTGAGATAGGTACTGGGGTGTCGGAAGTATATACAGACGTATCGGGGAGATAGCTGGTGGTTGAGTCATTTTGCAGGTTAGGACTAAAGCCTAATTTTGGCGTTGCATCGGCTTGGCTATCGCTCAGGACGGTGATTTCGTCACCGACAACATTGGTATCGGCAAAAGTAATCTGGGGTAACACAAACAGCAGGGGTAACAGCTTGAGCAGAAAATTCGCAGACATCAGGCTTCTTCTCACTAAAATTCACCAAGATAGTAGCGAATATACTGAGCAAGCGTCAAGTAAAAATTTACTTGAAAAATAATATGTATCTATATGATTAAAAATGATTTCTCATTTCTCTGATCTTTGTAAAAACTTCAATCTCATTGGCATTTGGCATATTGATTGTGTTCTTGAGCGACATGTCACCACATCTCAAGAATGGATTGGTTGCAAGCTCTAGCGATAATTTGCTTGGTAATGTGGGGAGGCCAGATTTTCTTGCTGAACGCGTTTCTTGCTGGCGCTGGAGTAAGCTCTGATTCTCTGAATCTACAGTCAATGCAAATCGAATGTTATGCGCGGTATATTCATGAGTGCAATACACGTCGATGTCAGATGGCAATTTAGCAAGCCGCTGCAATGATTGGTGCATTTGCAAGGGTGTACCTTCAAAAAGTCTTCCACAACCAGCGCCAAAGAGTGTATCGCCACAAAATAGGGAATATTCATCATAGTAAGCAACGTGACCCAAGGTATGGCCTGGTACTTCCATCACCTTTAGATTTAGGCTTATTGAAGGTAACGCTATTTCGTCTGATTCTTTAACTCTGTTGTGTGCAAAATCAAACTGCTCTTTAGCTGGGGCATAAACAATAGTATTGGCATCATTTGCGAGCAAATCCCTCACGCCACCAATATGATCTGAGTGATGATGTGTAATTAATATGGCATCCAATTTCAATGATTGTTCCTTAAGCGCAGCCAATACTGGAGTTGCGTCGCCTGGGTCAATCACAACAGCATGTGCGCCATTTTGTAATAGCCAGATATAATTGTCTTCAAACGCGGGGATAGGGGAGATTTTCAACATATGCTGATCATTTGTTTTAAGTGGATAAATGTCAATAGTTAATCAGGCCAACCTTGAGCATGATTGGCTTAGCACTGCTCTTGGCATGTATTTGCAGGGCAAAGAGCAGGTGCTGTTTGATGAAGCCGTTGCTAATATATTTGGTTTTAATGCGGTACAGATTGGGTTGCTTGAGATCGATTTGTTGCGCAACTCCCGTATTCCATATGCATATCATGCTGATGTGAATGCTGGCTTGCTACGTTGTGATTCAACCCAGTTGCCTTTTTTAAGCAATAGTATTGACTTGCTTGTAATGCCGCATGGGCTTGATTTCAGCAAATATGCACACGAAACATTGCGCGAAGCTGAGCGTGTGTTGGTGCCAGAAGGCTATGTCATTATTACTGGGTTTAATCCTTTCAGCAGTTGGGGCTTGAAGCGATTTTTACTAAAGCGCAAAGGCTATCCATGGCGTGCCAATTTCTTAACGCTACTACGTATTAAAGATTGGCTAGCCTTGCTTGGTTTAGAGTTGGTCACAACGCGCATGGCCTGCTATTCACCACCATTTACAAGCCCGAAATGGCTGCAGAGATTCAAGTTCATGGATAAAATAGCAGGCAAGTGGTGCCCGATGATGGGTGGCGTCTATTTTCTAGTAGCCCAGAAACGGGTAGTAAATATGCGACTTATCAAGCCAAAATGGAAAAAATCTAAACTAAAAGCGCAACTGGCTACAGCACCACGACAAACTAGCCAGAAACAATCACAAAACAGCATATATTCTGATGAAATATTAAAAAATGACGGCGAATGAACACATAGAAATATACGCCGACGGCGCTTGTAAAGGTAATCCTGGCCCTGGCGGGTGGGGCGCTTGGCTCGCGTTTGATGGCCGCGAGAAAGAGTTGTTCGGTGGCGAAGCTATGACTACTAATAACCGTATGGAGCTCACCGCAGTGATTCGTGCGCTGGAAGCCTTAAAAAAAACCAGCAAGATAAAAGTCTATACAGACTCTGTTTATGTACAAAAGGGCATTACGGAATGGATAAAAGGCTGGAAAATGCGCAACTGGCGGACAAGCGATAAAAAACCCGTTAAAAATGATGATTTGTGGAAACAGCTTGATGTTCTTGCACAGCAACACCAGATTGAGTGGATATGGGTCAAGGGACATGCGGGCAATGCAGGTAACGAGCGTGCAGACGCCTTGGCCAACCAAGGTGTGAACCAATTGTTGATGACACCATAATCATCAATTTCTAGCTAATTATTCGACCTAAATTATTCGGACAAGCAAGATGAGACAAATATTCCTAGATACAGAAACCACGGGCTTATACCCTGCCCAAGGCCATCGCATTATTGAAATTGCAGGCGTTGAAGTCATTAACCGGCGCATTACCCGCAATCATTTTCACGTGTATTTGAACCCAGATCGCGAAATTGACCCTGCTGCGCAAGAGGTACATGGCATCACGCTTGAGTTTTTGCAGGATAAACCGCATTTTATTGATGTGGTCGATGAGTTTCTCGATTTTGTAAAAGATGGTGAGTTGGTCATCCATAATGCGCCATTCGATGTTGGTTTCTTGAATGCTGAGTTGGGCAAGATAGATCGCCCAAAGATTGAATCTTCAACGTGTAATATTATCGATACCTTGAAGATGGCCAAGGAAATGCGGCCTGGGCAGCGTAACAACCTGGATGCGCTTTGCCGTCACTTTGGCGTGAATAACTCGAAGCGTACGCTGCATGGCGCGCTACTTGATGCTGAGTTACTCGCAGATGTATATCTTGCCATGACCCGTGGTCAGGAAAGCTTGATGATGGACATGCATGAATCATCAGTGACCTTTGATAATAGTGCTGCTCGCCTTGAAAACCATATTTTTCGAGTCATTAAAGCAGAAGGTGAAGACCTCACGGCCCACGAAAGTTATTTAAAAGCATTAGATAAAAATAGCCCTTCTATCTGGACAACAATCCAGAAACCGCAAGAAAGCATTGAATGACTTTACAACAATCAATATCAAGCAATAAGTACACTATTTTAGTCACTGGCGGTGCGGGTTTCATAGGTGCCAATTTTGTATTGGATTGGGTCTCTGCTGGCTTAGGCCAAGTGATCAACCTTGATAAACTCACCTATGCTGGTAATCTTGAAAATCTTGCAAGCATCCAGCAAAACCCAGCGCATATTTTTATAGCAGGCGATATTGCAGATAAAGCATTGATCGCAAAATTACTAGCTGAGTATCAACCTCGCGCAGTAGTCAATTTTGCTGCGGAAAGTCATGTAGATAGGTCTATTCATGGCCCAGAAGATTTTATTCAAACCAATGTGGTCGGCACTTTTCATCTTTTAGAAGAGGTGCGTGCCTATTGGGGAAAGTTGTCAGCGCAAGATCAATCCACTTTCAGGTTTCTGCATGTGTCTACTGATGAAGTTTATGGATCACTCGGCCCTGACGATACTCCTTTTACAGAAGCCACTGCTTATGCGCCTAACAGCCCATATTCGGCATCCAAAGCAGCATCTGACCACTTGGTTCGCGCTTATCATCACACATACGGCCTACCCGTAGTAACTACCAATTGTTCTAACAATTATGGTGCTTTCCAGTTTCCAGAGAAATTGATCCCACTGGTGTTGAATAATGCCCTTGCTGGTAAACCACTGCCTATTTATGGCAATGGCAGTAATGTCCGTGATTGGCTATACGTAGGCGACCATTGCAGTGCTATCCGTAGAGTATTGGCTGATGGCAAAGTCGGCGAGGTTTATAACATTGGTGGCTGGAATGAGAAAACTAACCTTGATGTAGTCCACACCTTATGCGCTATTCTGGATGAATTAAAACCGAAAGCCTTGGGTAGCTATCGCGACCAAATTACTTTCGTCAAAGACCGGGCTGGCCACGACCAACGTTACGCGATTGACGCCAGAAAGATTGAACGAGAATTAGGCTGGAAGCCAGAAGAAACCTTTGATACAGGCATTCGCAAAACAGTGGCCTGGTATCTTGAACATCAAGAATGGGTGAGTCATGTGACCAGCGGTGAATACAGGCAATGGCTGGATAAAAACTATACGGAGTGCGCGGTATGAGAAAAGGTATTATCTTAGCGGGAGGCTCTGGCACTAGGCTTTATCCTGTCACGCAGGCGGTATCTAAACAGCTATTGCCAGTGTACGACAAGCCCATGGTTTATTATCCGCTTACCACTCTTATGCTTGCAGGTATTCGAGATATTCTCGTGATTTCAACGCCCCAAGACACGCCGAGATTTGAGCAGTTGTTGGGTGATGGTAGTCAATGGGGTATTAACTTAAGCTATGCAGTCCAGCCTTCGCCGGATGGGTTGGCGCAGGCTTTTGTTATTGGGCGTGAGTTTATAGGTCACTCATCTACTGCACTGGTGCTTGGGGATAATATTTTTTATGGTCGTGATCTTGGTAATGATTTAAAAAAAGCAGGGCAGCAAACTAAGGGAGCAACCATCTTTGCGTATCCTGTCAACGATCCAGAGCGCTATGGTGTTGTTGAGTTCGACGATTCTGGTAATGCTATTAGCCTAGAAGAAAAACCACAACATCCAAAATCTCGCTATGCCGTTACTGGATTATATCTTTATGATAATCAGGTGGTTGAGATAGCTAAATCGTTAAAGCCATCAATAAGGTCTGAATTTGAAATAACTGATATTAACCAATATTATTTAAGCCAAAATCAACTCAATGTGGAGCACATGGGTCGTGGATATGCTTGGCTTGATACTGGAACACACGAGTCATTGCTTGAAGCCTCTATGTTTATACAAACAATTGAGAAGCGTCAGGGCCTAAAAATAGCCTGTCCAGAAGAGATTGCATACAGACTCGGGTACATTTCGGAGAGTCAAGTTGAAGTAATTGCTGCAAATTATAAAAGCAATGAGTATGGTAAATACTTGTTGCGTGTACTCAAAGAAAAAATTTACTAATGAAAATATGTCCGACGAACATTCCTGAAGTGTTAGTCATTGAACCATCAGTTTTTTCTGATGATCGTGGATATATATACGAAAGTTATCATCAGTCCAAGTTTACTGATGTAACTGGTTTGACTCCTGTTTTTGTTCAGGACAATCATTCGGGCTCCTTTAAAGGTGTATTGCGTGGTTTGCATTATCAAATACACCAGCCACAAGGAAAGTTAGTAAGAGTTGCCTCAGGCGAAGTATTTGATGTCGTTGTAGATTTGCGTCGATCATCTTCGACATTTGGTAATTGGGTCGGTGTTTATCTTTCTAGCGAAAACAATCGTCAGATATGGGTACCAGAAGGTTTTGCCCATGGCTTTTTGGTGATTTCCGATTTTGCCGAACTCTTATATAAAACGACTGATTTTTATGCCCCAGAACATGAGCGTTGCATAAGCTGGGATGACCCTGATCTTGATATCAAATGGCCACTAAGTGAATCGCCGATGTTGTCTGGCAAAGATAAGCTGGGGTTAAGCCTTGCTCAATCAGAAGTATTCGCTTAATTAAGATCATTTGATGCAACCATTTAAAAAGATATTACTGACAGGTATTAATGGTCAAGTAGGGCATGCACTAAAAGTCAAGTTGGCGTCTCTTGGGCAATTGATAGCACTGGATCGCTCCCGGCTTGATTTGTCTAATCCAGAGGCTATTCGATCTATGGTTCAGGCAATTAAACCTGATTTGATTATCAATCCTGCTGCATACACCGCGGTTGATTTAGCAGAGTCACAACCTGCACAGGCGCATGCAATCAATGCCATTGCACCAGGTATTTTTGCTGAAGAAGCAGACAAAATTAATGCGCTATTAATCCATTACTCGACGGATTATGTGTTTGATGGCTTAAAGAACGCTCCTTATGTAGAAGATGACCTGACTCAACCAGTTTC
>DATHWP010000104.1:0-37978 GCA_035460505.1 Methyloradius sp.
CGTCGTGATATTCAGGATGATATGCAAGAAGCCGCGATGATTGCGCTGGATGATATTGATGCAAGCGAGCGTTTCACTATTTCGCTTTACGATGCTAACTGGCATCAGGGTGTGATTGGCATTCTCGCGTCACGTATTAAAGAACTGCATCATCGCCCAGTCGTTGCTTTTGCCAATGCGGGGGATGGCATCTTGAAAGGTTCTGGTCGTTCTATTTCAGGTCTGCATTTGCGTGATGCACTGGATTTACTCTCTAAAAAGCAGCCTGACTTGCTGCTACGCTTTGGTGGACATGCCATGGCTGCTGGCTTGAGCATACGTGAAACTGATTTCAATGTATTTAACACAAGTTTCGAGGCCGTCGTTGCCAGCTTGCTAACGGCTGCTGATTTAGAGTCTGTGGTAGAGGTAGATGGCGCATTGGATGCCGTTGATATGGGTTGGGATATGGCCTCTGCTATAGAGCGCCAAGTATGGGGCCAAGGCTTTCCACAACCCATGTTTCAAGATGAATTCAAGGTGCTTGAACAGCGTATTGTTGGGGAAAAGCATTTAAAATTAACACTGGGTAAAAATCGTCAGCGATTTGATGCTATTTTTTTCCAGCAGCAAGATTTTTTACCTGAGAACATTAGTGCCGTTTATCAGTTACAAACCAATCAATACAATGGAAAACAATCAGTTCAATTGGCCCTAAAACATTGGCAGCCCGCTATCTAAGGCTGATTCTCGCGTTGACCCTGCCTGGCTAGACAGGGTAAAATTCAACAAAATTCTAGGTATCAATATGCGTCGCAAGCTAGTGGTTGGAAATTGGAAGATGCATGGCTCGCTTGCACAAAACAAGGCCTTGCTGGAAGCACTCATCCCCAATTTAGCATTACTCAAACAGGCAGATTTTGCCGTCTGTGTTCCGTATCCTTATCTTTTTCAAGCACAAAACCTGCTGCAGGGAACTAATATTAGTTGGGGCGCACAAAATCTGGCCAAGCACGAAATAGGGGCATATACCGGTGAAGTAAGTGCCGATATGCTCAAAGAGTTTGGCGCTAGTTATGTGATTGTTGGGCACTCTGAGCGTAGCACTGCTTATTGTGAGAGTGATGCTAATATCGCGGCAAAATTCGTTTCAGCCCAGCGTGCTGGTATTACACCTGTACTTTGCGTGGGTGAAACTCTGCAGGAGCGTGAGTCAGGTTTAAGAGAGCGTGTGTTAGCTGCGCAGTTGGACGCGATATTGAATAGTGTGGGTGCAGAAGTCTTTACCAAGGCTGTGGTTTCATATGAGCCAGTTTGGGCGATAGGCACAGGTTTTTCCGCCACCCCAGATCAAGCGCAAAGCGCTCATGAGTTCATTCGCGGGCGCATCGGCGCATTGCATGCTGGGGCTGCAGACAAGGTAAGAATTCTATATGGGGGTAGCGTAAAACCCTCAAATGCGTCACAATTATTTGCTATGCCAGATATTGATGGTGGTTTGATTGGCAGGTGTTCATTGAACGCCAATGATTTTGAAGGAATTTGCCGCGCTGCAAACAATTGAATATTAAATCAAGTCTTAGGAATTGCTTGATTTCACCCTGAAGACAATGCCTGAAGAAGATGATTTTGAGCTGTAAGTTCAAGCTTCAGACAACCAAGATAGTAAATTAGAGAAAATATGGAAACTATAGTAATGATTGTGCACGTATGTGCAGCTTTAAGCGTGATTGGCTTGGTGCTTTTACAACACGGAAAAGGCGCTGATATGGGCGCTGCATTCGGTAGTGGCGCGTCAGGTAGCTTGTTTGGTGTGAGTGGATCATCTAATTTTATGAGCCGTGCCACTTCAGTTTCTGTGGCTGTATTTTTTGCGACCAGTTTGACTTTGGCTTACCTATCCAGCCACAGGCCTGAACACACTAGTGTCATCAAATTACAAGATACTACATCCGTTGCCCCTGCTAAAGCAGGCGATGCCGATGTACCAAGTAAATCAAGTGAAACCTCAGTTAAAGATACACCTGCTAAAGACGTTCCTAACTAAGTTTTAATTGTTAGTAATGTTGGTTGGTGAAAAATAATTAAGGTTAAACCTAAAATAAAAATGCCGTCGTGGTGGAATTGGTAGACACGCTATCTTGAGGGGGTAGTGACGAAAGTCGTGTGAGTTCGAGTCTCACCGTCGGCACCATATCAATACTCGTAATCACTCCATTAAATGGAGTAACAGGGGCTGGACATGTTGGAAAATTACTTTCCTATCTTGCTGTTCATCATCGTCGGCTTAGCCGTTGGTGTTGGCCCCCTTGTGCTAGGTAAGCTCGTATCCCCGCATCGCCCTGATGCTGAAAAAAACTCTCCTTATGAATGCGGCTTTGAAGCATTTGAAGATGCGCGCATGAAATTCGATGTGCGCTATTACTTAGTCGCTATTCTTTTTATTCTTTTTGATCTCGAAATCGCATTTCTTTTCCCTTGGGCTGTCGTACTCAAGGAAATTGGCTTGTTCGGCTTTTTGGCTATGATGGTCTTTCTGGGCATACTGGTCGTCGGATTCGTCTATGAGTGGATGAAGGGTGCATTGGAATGGGAATAAATAATAAATCTGAGGGCTGTCAATGAGTATTGAAGGCGTCTTAGAAAAAGGCTTTGTTACCACAACGCTTGATACGGTCATCAATTACACCCGAACAGGTTCATTGTGGCCGATGACGTTTGGTTTGGCCTGCTGTGCGGTTGAAATGATGCATGCAGGGGCTGCTCGTTACGACCTAGATAGATTTGGTATCGTATTCCGTCCAAGCCCACGTCAGTCTGACGTGATGATTGTTGCAGGTACCTTAGTGAATAAGATGGCCCCGGCTTTGCGTAAAGTCTATGACCAGATGGCTGAACCACGCTGGGTAATCTCTATGGGTTCCTGTGCCAATGGTGGTGGCTACTATCACTACTCTTATGCGGTCGTGCGCGGTTGTGACCGTATTGTGCCAGTTGATGTCTATGTCCCAGGCTGTCCGCCCACTGCTGAAGCCTTGCTCTACGGCATTATCCAGCTTCAAACCAAAATTAAACGTACTAATACGATTGCCAGATAGATGACAACGCGTTTAGAAAAACTGGCTGAAAATCTTCAAGCGGTACTTGGCGCTAAGTTGACCCGTACCACTACGCATGTTGGTGAAATAACCGTTGAATGTAAGCCTGCTGATTTGCTCCATGTCTGTACGGTATTGCGTGATGATCCCGCATTAAAGTTTGAGCAACTGATTGATCTATGTGGTGTTGACTATGTTGATCACGGAGAAGGTACATGGGAAGGCCAACGCTTTGCCGTGGTTTACCACTTTTTGTCTATTACGCTGAATCATCGCCTGCGATTAAAGGTGTTTGCTAAAGACGATGACTTTCCCGTAATTCCAACCTTGGTTGATATTTGGTCTGCAGCCAACTGGTTTGAGCGCGAAGCTTTTGATTTGTATGGCTTGATGTTTGAGGGTCATCCAGATTTGCGTCGCTTGCTTACTGACTATGGGTTTATCGGCCATCCATTCCGCAAAGATTTCCCGATGATAGGCAATGTAGAAATGCGCTACGACCCTGAGCAGCAGCGCGTGATTTACCAGCCTGTTTCTATCGAACTTCGCAATGTAGTGCCGCGGATGATACGCGATGAAGGTTTCCACAATGGCTGAGATTCGTAATTACACCATGAACTTCGGCCCACAGCACCCAGCCGCGCACGGCGTGTTGCGGCTGGTGTTGGAGCTGGATGGCGAAGTGATTCAACGTGCTGACCCGCATATCGGCTTATTGCATAGAGCTACTGAGAAGCTCGCCGAGAATCGCACATATCTGCAATCTGTGCCTTATATGGATCGTCTGGACTATGTGTCCATGATGTCCAACGAGCATGCGTACGTGATGGCGATTGAAAAGCTCATGGGCATTGAAGTGCCGATTCGTGCGCAATACATTCGTGTGATGTTTGATGAGATTACCCGCATCCTTAACCACTTGTTATGGCTGGGTGCGCATGCGCTGGATGTAGGCGCGATGACGGTGTTCTTGTACGCGTTCCGTGAGCGTGAAGATTTGTTTGATTGCTACGAAGCGGTTTCTGGCGCTCGCATGCATGCCGCTTATTACCGTCCAGGTGGTGTTTATCGCGATTTGCCTAACCGCATGCCGCAATACGAAGCATCCAAAATCCATAATCAAAAAACTATCAGTCGTATGAATGATAATCGGCAAGGCTCCTTGCTCGATTTCATTGAAGACTTTACCAATCGCTTTCCTACCTATGTAGATGAATACGAAACTCTGCTGACCGATAACCGTATCTGGAAACAGCGTACCGTAGGCATCGGCGTAGTTACCCCAGAACGCGCGCTGTCATTGGGGATGACGGGCCCAATGCTGCGTGGCTCAGGTATTGCGTGGGATTTGCGCAAGAAGCAGCCTTATGAAGTTTACGACAAGATGGATTTTGATATTCCCGTCGGCGTGAATGGTGATTGTTATGATCGTTACCTAGTACGTATCGAAGAATTCCGTCAGTCCAACCGCATTGTTAAACAATGTATAGACTGGCTGCGCAAGAACCCAGGCCCTGTCATCACCAGTAATAACAAGGTTGCGCCGCCAGCCCGCGAGGGAATGAAGATGGATATGGAAGACCTTATCCACCACTTCAAACTATTTACTGAAGGTTTCCATGTGCCAGCAGGCGAAGCTTATGCAGCGGTTGAACACCCCAAGGGCGAGTTTGGTATCTATCTGATTTCAGATGGCGCTAACAAGCCATATCGCCTCAAGATTCGCGCCCCAGGTTTCCCACATCTGGCTGCGCTGGATGAAATGACGCGTGGTCATATGATTGCCGATTTGGTTGCGATTATAGGTACGCAAGATATTGTATTCGGGGAGATTGACCGCTGATGTTATCCCAAGAGTCCATCGATAAAATCGAATACGAACTGAAGAAATACCCGCCTGAGAATCGTCAGGCGGCAGTGATGTCTGCCTTGCGTATTGCCCAGACTGAGAAAGGCTGGTTATCGAAAGAGACCATCGCGTTTGTCGCCGATTACCTGCGTATTCCAGCCATTGCGGCACTTGAGGTTGCAAGCTTCTACAATATGTACGAGCTTGAGCCAGTCGGTAAATATAAGATCACAGTCTGCACCAATATTTCTTGTATGTTGCGCGATGCTGATGGGATTGTGCAGCACCTGAATCACAAGCTGGATATTGGGTTTAATGAAACAACAGCTGATGGAAAATTTACTCTGAAAGAGGGCGAGTGCATGGGTACTTGTGCTGGTGCTCCCTTGTTTCACATCAATAATCACAAAATGCATGAGTTTCTAACACCAGAAAAAGTCGACAAGATTCTTGAAGGGCTGGAATAATGAGTTATCTGGAAACAACCCCTGCGCAGTATCGCTCAGATAAAGAAACGCTGGTGTGTTTGCGCACGATGCTCTCTGATCAACCAAACTCGCTAGAGACTTATTTGAAAACTGGTGGTTATGCCCAGTTGAAACGTATTGTTTCTGAAAAAGTAAAAGCCACTGAAATTATTACACAGGTGAAGTTGTCAGGTCTCCGAGGACGTGGTGGTGCGGGCTTTCCAACTGGCCTTAAATGGAGCTTCATGCCACGGTATTACGACGGCACCAAATATCTCGTTTGTAATACGGATGAAGGCGAGCCAGGTACATTCAAAGACCGCGACATTATTCGCTATAACCCGCATCAACTGATAGAAGGCATGGCAATCGCTGCTTACACATTGGGCGCGCGCGTAGGTTACAACTATATCCATGGCGAGATTTGGGAGGACTACGAAATCTTTGAGAACGCGCTGGCGGAAGCACGTGCAGCTGGTTATATCGGCGAGAATCTATTCGGTACGAATTTCAGTTTTGACTTATATGCAGTACATGGCTACGGCGCTTATATCTGCGGTGAAGAAACTGCATTGATCGAATCGATCGAAGGTAAAAAAGGCCAGCCTCGCTTCAAGCCGCCTTTCCCTGCCAGTTATGGCGTGTTTGGCAAGCCGACCAATGTAAACAACACCGAGTCCTATGCTTCTATCCCGTGGATATTGCAGCATGGTGGTCAGGCATTCCAAGACTTAGGCGTGCCCAACTCTGGCGGTACCAAGTTATTTTCAGTCTCAGGCCATGTTGAGCGACCTGGCAATTACGAAGTGAAAATGGGCATGCCATTTACTGAATTGCTTGAGATTGCAGGTGGAGTTTGGAAAGGTCGCCAATTGAAAGCTGTTATTCCTGGCGGCCCCTCAACTGCAGTTATGCCTGCAGCAGCGATCCTTGGCTCTACCATGGACTACGATGGTTTATCCAAAGCGGGTTCCAGCCTTGGTGCTGGCTCCATGATCGTGATGGATGAAACCACTTGCATGGTTAAAACACTCAAGCGTTTGTCTTATTTCTTCTTTGAAGAATCCTGCGGCCAATGTACACCTTGTCGCGAAGGCACGGGATGGTTGTACCGCGTGATCAGTCGTATCGTGAATGGACAAGGCAAGATGGAAGACCTTGATTTGCTGACCGATGTAAGCAGTAACATTTCAGGACGCACAATCTGTGCGTTGGGCGATGCAGCGGCTACGCCTGTATTAAGTTTCATCAAGCATTTCAGGCCTGAATTCGAGTATTACATTCAGAACGGCCATAGCATGGTAGATGCCCAGCAAAACCCTGGTAAATATAAGCAGGCGAATTTAGAGGTGGCACATGCTTAATATTGAGATTGATGGCAAACCTGTTGAAGTCGATCACGGCACGACTATTATTGATGCTGCCGATAAACTAGGTATTGCAATCCCACGATTCTGCTATCACAAAAAACTCTCAGTCGCTGCCAATTGCCGCATGTGCTTGGTGCAAGTTGAAAAATTTAATAAGCCACTGCCAGCATGTGCAACACCAGTTGCTGATGGTATGAAGATTTTCACCCGTTCCAAAGCCGCTGTTGAAGCTCAAAAGAGCGTGATGGAATTTTTACTGATTAATCACCCGCTGGATTGCCCAATCTGTGACCAAGGCGGTGAATGTGATTTGCAAGATATTGCCGTGGCTTACGGCGCAAGTGGCTCGCGCTATACCGAAGAAAAGCGCGTAGTGCTGAACAAGAATATCGGCCCGCTGGTTTCTACCGATATGACGCGTTGCATTCAATGCACACGCTGTGTACGTTTCCTTAAAGAAGTTGGCGGCATGATGGAGCTTGGCCTGATTAATCGAGGCGAGCATGCTGAGATCACGGCTTATGTTGATAAGAGTGTAGATTCAGAGCTGTCAGGCAATATTATCGACTTGTGTCCTGTTGGCGCACTGACCAGCAAGCCATTCCGTTACTCAGCCCGTACTTGGGAGCTGACCCGCAGGCCATCAATTGCCCCACACGATGGCCTGGGTTCGCAGATCGAAGTACAGATTAAAGATGGCAAAGTCATGCGCGTATTGCCGCGCGAAAAAGAAAGCATCAACGAATGCTGGTTGTCAGACCGCGACCGCTTTTCATATGAAGGCCTGAATAGCTCAGACCGTTTGAATGTGCCAATGATCAAGCATCATGGCGAGTGGCATGAAACCGATTGGAAAACCGCGCTCGAATTCGCCGCAGGGCATTTGAAAGAAATTGCGGATACACAAGGTGGAGACCAGATTGGTGTCTTGGTTTCCCCTAACAGCACAATGGAAGAAGCACATCTCGCCAAGAAACTGGCGCATGGTCTGGGTTCAGACAATGTGGATTACCGCTTGCGCCATACCGATTTCCGCCATGATGGCAAACGCCTAGGCGTAGTCTGGATGGGTTGCAATATTCCTGATGTAGAACAGATGGATCGCATCTTGGTCATTGGTGGCAACTTGCGCAATGAACATCCTTTACTTGCCCAACGCATCCGCAAGGCTGTAGCCAACGGCGCTGAATTATCATTGGTCAATCCATTGGATGATGATCCGCTAATCCCAGTGAAACATAAGGCCATCTGCTCGCCAAATGACATGGTCAATGTACTGGCGCAAATTCTTAAAGCCATTTCAGGGTTAGAAAGACTTTCCTTATGTCTGCCTAAGTCCCTGAATGAGTTATTGGAAAACATCAAAGTCTGGGATAACAGCAAGGCCATGGCGAATAGTCTGGCTGGCCATGGCGATCTGGTTGATTTAGTCAGCCCACGTTCAGCGGTATTCCTTGGCAACATTGCACAGCACCATCCTCGCTACACTGAAATTTATAGCTTAGCTGAAGCCATTGCATCACTTTGCGGTGCAACCTTTGGTGTGCTTTCTGCTGGTGCTAATAGTGTTGGCGCTAATCTTGTTGGTGCCATGCCACAGGTGGAAGGTTTGAATGCCAAGACCATGCTGGAGTCACCTCGCAAGGCCTATGTGCTTGTTAATGTTGAGCCAGAGCTTGATTGCCATAACCCAGCGCTTGCCAATCAGGCGCTTGCACAAGCAGAGTGTGTTGTTGCATTGACTGCCTATAAGTCGGATGCGTTGCGCAATGCACATGTGTTACTGCCGATTGCACCATTCACTGAAACTTCAGGCACTTTCATGAGTATGGAAGGCCGTGTACAGAGCTTCAAGGCTGTGACGAAGCCATTGGGCGAGTGCCGTCCAGCTTGGAAAGTGTTGCGTGTTTTAGGGAATACCTTGGGGCTACAAGGCTTTGAATTTGATAGCAGCGAAGAAGTGAAAGACGAGATTTTTGGCGGTGAGAAACCATCGTCAGTCGTATGGCGTACTTTGAACAACAACCTTCGTGAATTGATTGATGTCGTCGTCAAAGTCAAGCTGGAGGGTGAGCTACAGCGCATAGGCGAGATTCCGCAATATCAGTCAGATGCCATTGTACGTCGGTCACCACCATTACAAAAAACCAAGTATCTAGCCAAGCCAGTTGCTGGCATGCACCCCAAGTTATTGGCTAGGCTAGGTATTGAAGATGGCGATACAGTTTTGGTGAAGCAGGCGCATGGTGAAGCAATATTAAAGGCGAAAGCAGATAGCCGAGTGCATGCCAGTTGCGTAAGAATTGCTGGCGCAAGTCAGGCAACGCTTGGTTTGGGTGATTTAATGGGTGAAATCACGGTTGAAAAAGTACAGGTCACTGCGCCTGCAATGGAAGCGACTGCATAATGTCAGCTGACTTCATCCTTCAGCCTTTGCAACACCTGTTTGGTGTTTGGTGGCCAGCTGTGCAGATTACAGGTTGGACATTAATCAAGATCGTTGCGATTGTGTTGCCATTGATGGGCGCTGTCGCTTACCTTACATTAGCTGAGCGTAAGGTGATTGGCTTTATGCAAGTACGCATTGGGCCAAATCGCGTTGGCTATTTTGGCCTGCTACAACCAGTTGCTGATGGCCTGAAATTGCTGATGAAAGAGATCATTCTTCCGGCAGAGTCCAATAAGGCCCTGTTTTTATTAGGCCCTGTTCTGGCGATTGCCCCTGCTTTTGCGGCTTGGGCTGTGATACCTTTCGACCTGAATATCATGCTGGCTGATATTGATGCGGGCTTGCTTTATATTCTGGCAATGACTTCGGTTGCAGTCTATGGCGTCATCATTGCGGGCTGGGCATCTAATTCCAAATATGCGTTCCTAGGTAGTTTGCGTTCCGCGGCTCAAATTGTTTCATACGAAATCGCGATGGGCTTTTCACTGGTTGGTGTGCTGATGGCGGCAGGTAGCTTGAATCTCGGCAAGATTGTATTAGCTCAAGCGGGTGGATTCTGGCAATGGTACTGGTTGCCGTTATTCCCACTATTTATTGTCTATTTTATTAGCGCGGTTGCTGAAACCAATCGTGCACCATTTGACGTGGCAGAGGGTGAATCTGAAATCGTCGCAGGTTTCCACGTTGAATATTCAGGTATGGCGTTCGCTATTTTCTTCTTGGCCGAATATGCCAATATGATATTGGTCTGTATGCTGGCAGCGCTGATGTTCCTTGGCGGCTGGCTATCACCAGTGCCCTTTCTGCCAGATAGTTTTTTATGGCTATTAGCCAAAGTGGCTGCTTTACTCTTCATATTCTTATGGTTTAGGGCGACATTCCCACGCTATCGCTATGACCAGATTATGCGTCTGGGTTGGAAGGTTTTCATTCCTATTACCTTGGTATGGATAGTGGTGGTGGGCGCTTTTATGCAAACGCCTTTGGCTTACTTATTTCATTGATCCAGTATATTTAGACATGGCTAGTAAATATGATCGATAAAATCAAAACGATACTTTCCAGCCTCATGCTGGTCGAGTTACTGAAAGGCATGGCTTTGACTGGCCGCTACTTCTTTGCACGCAAGATCACTGTGCAGTTTCCTGAAGAGCGTACGCCAATGAGCCCGCGTTTCAGGGGTTTGCACGCACTGCGTCGTTATCCAAACGGAGAAGAGCGTTGTATTGCCTGCAAGCTGTGTGAAGCAGTTTGCCCAGCAATGGCAATCACCATTGAGTCTGAGCAGCGTGAAGATAATACGCGCCGCACCACACGTTACGATATTGATTTAACCAAGTGCATTTTTTGCGGCTTTTGTGAAGAATCCTGCCCAGTTGATTCG
This sequence comes from Methyloradius sp., assembly GCA_035460505.1. Lineage (GTDB taxonomy): Bacteria > Pseudomonadota > Gammaproteobacteria > Burkholderiales > Methylophilaceae > Methyloradius. The sequence goes on from DATHWP010000104.1 coordinate 10,597, forward strand.
ATAGTTGAGACCCGTATTTTTGATTATCACGGTGAGAAGCGTGGTGATCTGCTGTACACAAAACCGATGTTGCTGGCGATTGGCGATAAATATGAAGAACAAATTGCGGCAGATCGTGCAACAGATGCAAAATTTAGGTAACGAAGTTTCGATAAGAAAAGAGTGAAGGGGGGGGGAGCAAAGTAAACATGAGAATCAAAGGATAAGTCTTTATTCAGGACTCAGTCTTTCTCTTTTTCTTTCTTTTCCCCAAGATAATATGACATTCCAAGACTACGTTTTTTATGTACTTGCGGCGATCTTGCTGATTGCGGGCTTACGTGTCATTACGGCGCGCAATCCAGTGCATGCTGCTTTGTATCTTGTACTCGCATTCTTTACTGCGGCAGGTATCTGGCTGTTGCTAGAAGCCGAATTTCTCGCGATTGTACTGGTACTAGTTTATGTGGGCGCCGTCATGGTGCTATTCCTGTTTGTGGTGATGATGCTCGACATCAATCTCGACCGCTTGCGAGAAGGTTTTTGGTCCGCGCTACCAATTGCCCTGCCAGTGGGCATTCTAATGGCCGTTGAAATGAGTATGATCCTCGGCGTAAAACATTTTGGCATCGACAAAATTACCCCGCCAATTACGCATCTCAACGGTTACAGCAATACGGCAGAACTTGGTCGCCAGCTATATACCGACTACCTGTTACCGTTTGAATTGGCTTCTGTGGTGTTATTGGTTGCCATTATTGCTGCCATTGCACTCACGCTGCGTGATCGCAAGGATTCCAAGTTTATGGATCCCGCCGCCCAAGTCAAAGTAAAGCGTGCTGACCGTATTCGTATGGTCAGCATGGCAGCGGACGTAGAAATTAAAGAGCCTGTAGTAGAAGCTAAACCTGATGGCAAGAAAGGCAAGGCGTGATGGTCAGTCTCTCGCACTACCTAATTTTGGGTGCGCTATTGTTTGCGATCAGCATTATCGGCATATTCCTTAACCGAAAAAACGTCATTATTTTATTGATGGCGATTGAGCTTATGCTGCTTGCGGTCAATCTCAATTTCATTGCTTTCTCGCATTACCTCAACGACATTGCTGGCCAGGTTTTTGTATTCTTTATATTGACTGTAGCGGCGGCAGAGTCGGCGATTGGTCTAGCAATTCTGGTCGTGTTATTCAGAAACTTGAAGACGATTAATGTAGACGATATTGATAGCCTCAAAGGCTAAATGTAAAAACTAATGGCCATAAGAAGCTAACAAAAAGAAAGCTCCAAGAAAAATAAACATGATTGCAATGCAAAAAATCTACCTGCTGATCCCTCTAATGCCTTTATTCGCTGCCGTGGTGATTGGGTTGTTTGGCCGTCAGTTGCCAAGGGCCGCAGCACATATTCTGACGATTGCTGGCGTGGGCGCATCCTGTGCTTTGTCACTTTATGTGTTTAATGATGCGCTGATTGGCAATACCTACTACGGCACCGTTTATACCTGGCTGGTCAGTGGCAACACCAGCTTTGAAGTCGGCTTTATGATCGACAGGCTTACCGCCACCATGATGGTCGTCGTTACCTTTGTTTCGTTGATGGTGCATATCTATACCATCGGCTACATGAAGGATGACCCTGGCTACAGTCGTTTCTTCAGCTACATTTCATTGTTCACTTTTGCCATGCTGATGCTGGTGATGGCCAATAACTTCATGCAGTTGTTTTTTGGCTGGGAGGCGGTTGGTTTGGTCTCATACCTGTTGATTGGTTTCTGGTACAAGCGCCCGACAGCAATTTATGCCAACCTCAAGGCATTTTTGGTGAATCGTGTAGGCGATTTTGGCTTTTTATTAGGTATAGGCATAGTGCTGTATTTCTTCGGTACACTGGATTATCTTGCAGTATTTTCAGTTGCACCGAAGTTTGCCGATACCACGGTCAGTATTATCCCCGGCCACGAGTGGTCACTAATGACGCTCACCTGTATTCTTCTTTTTATAGGTGCTATGGGTAAGTCTGCACAAGTACCATTACATGTATGGTTGCCTGACTCTATGGAAGGCCCAACTCCAATTTCTGCGCTGATCCACGCTGCAACCATGGTAACCGCTGGTATTTTCATGGTGGCCCGTATGTCACCTTTGTTTGAGCTTTCTACCACGGCGCTTTCAACGGTGATGGTAATAGGTTCTATCACTGCGCTGTTTATGGGTTTCCTCGGCATTATCCAGAATGACATCAAACGTGTGATTGCATATTCAACCCTTTCCCAGCTGGGTTATATGACAGTTGCATTGGGTGCTTCGGCCTACTCCGTGGCGATATTTCACTTGATGACACACGCCTTCTTCAAGGCGCTGCTGTTCCTCGCGGCGGGTGCAGTGATTATGGCTATGCATCATGATCAGGACATTCGTAACATGGGTGGCTTGCGTAAACACATGCCTATCGTGTGGATTACTTCGCTGATTGGTTCGCTTGCATTGATAGGCACACCTTTATTTTCAGGGTTTTACTCAAAAGATTCAATTATCGAAGCCGTCAAGTTCTCACATATTCCAGGTAGTGGGTTTGCTTACTTCGCTGTGCTCACTGGCGTCTTTGTTACTGCTTTCTATTCATTCCGACTTTATTTCCTGGTGTTTCATGGCAAAGAGCGGTGGCGTGAACAGAAAGCTGAAGAGCACACTCATGCTCAAGTACACCAAGCCTACGCTCCAGCTATGGCGGCGCACAGTGATGACCATGACAGCCATGATGTATCTCACGACGAACACGCTGCACATGATGACCATGACCATCATGAAGAACACCATGGCTTAGGACCAGATGACAATCCGCATAGCCTACCCTGGGTGGTGACATTGCCGTTAATCGCATTGGCTATCCCTTCAGTAGTTATTGGTTATATTGCGATCGAGCCTATGCTCTATGGTGATTTTTTCTCAGGTGTGATTTTTGTTGATAATGAAGCGCATCCCGTGATGCATGAATTGGCTGAAGACTTCCATGGGCCATGGGCTATGGCTTTACATGCGCTGACTTCTGCACCGTTTCTATTGGCATTATCAGGCGTAGTGCTGTCATGGTTCTTCTATATGAAGCGCCCTGATATTCCTGCAGCTATTCAACAGCGTTTTTCTCTTGTTTATCGGATTCTTGATAATAAATATGGTTTCGATCGTTTCAACGAAATTGTCTTTGCAGGCGGCGCAAGGCTTATTGGTAGCAAATTGTGGAAGATTGGTGATGTCCAGCTAATTGATGGTGTAATGGTCAATGGTACTGCCAAACTCATAGGTCGCTTGGCTGGCATAATCCGCAAGCTACAATCAGGTCTGATCTACCACTATGCGTTCGCCATGATTATTGGTGTTTTCTTGCTACTCACTTTTTTTGCGAAGATTTAAATGGCAGATCTACCTATTCTTAGTCTTGCAATCTGGGTACCAATTATTGCGGGTATTCTCGTGTTGTTTACGGGCGGCGACCAAAATGCACCGACAGCCCGCTGGGTAGCCTTGGTTGGCAGTATTGTTAGTTTTGCCGTTACGCTGCCTTTGTACACGGGCTTTGATTTTAATTATGGCGGCTTTCAGTTTCAAGAAGCACTGAACTGGATTCCTGCTTTCAATATCCATTATCACCTGGGCGTTGATGGCATCGCCATACCACTGATATTGCTGACTAGCTTTACCACCATTCTTGTGGTGATTGCTGCCTGGGAAGTGATTCAAAAACGTGTTGCCCAATACATGGCCGCTTTCCTCATCATGTCTGGCATCATGATCGGCGTATTCAGTGCGTTGGATGCCATTCTCTACTACGTGTTCTGGGAGGCCATGCTCATCCCGATGTTCCTGGTTATCGGTATCTGGGGCGGGCCTAATCGTGTATATGCCACGATCAAATTCTTTCTCTATACTTTGCTCGGCTCATTATTGATGCTGGTGGTGTTCATCTACCTTTACCATCAGAGCAATAGTTTTGAACTGGTTGATTACTACACCATGCCATTGTCGATGAATGCGCAGATATTGATTTTCCTCGCGTTCTTTATGGCATTTGCAGTAAAAATCCCAATGTGGCCATTACATACATGGTTGCCAGACGCTCACGTTGAAGCACCTACTGGCGGCTCGGTAGTCTTGGCTGCGATTGCACTCAAATTAGGCGGCTACAGCTTCTTGCGTTTTGCCATGCCGATCGCGCCAGATGCAGCGAATTATCTTTCAGGCTTTATGATTACGCTGTCACTGATCGCAGTGGTCTATATCGCTTTGGTTGCCTTGGTGCAGCAAGATATGAAAAAGCTGATTGCCTATTCATCCATCTCACACATGGGCTTTGTCACCCTTGGTTTCTTTATATTTAATCCATTGGGTATGGATGGCGCGATTGTGCAGATGATCTCGCACGGCTTTATTTCATCCGCGATGTTCCTGAGTGTTGGGGTGTTGTATGACCGCATGCATTCGCGCCAGATTGCCGATTACGGTGGCGTAGCCAACACCATGCCTACCTTTGCTGCATTTGCTGTGCTGTTTGCTATGGCTAACAGTGGTTTGCCTGGTACATCTGGTTTTGTGGGTGAGTTTATGGTGATCCTCGCAGCACTACAGGCCAACTTCTGGTATGCATTTTTAGCTTCAACCACCCTGATTTTTGGCGCTGCTTATACCTTGTGGATGGTCAAACGCGTGTTTTACGGCGAGATTGCCAACCATCATGTCGCGGCCTTGAAAGACATCAATCAACGTGAAATGTTGATATTGGGTGTTCTAGCACTCTTGATTCTGGGTTTTGGCTTATATCCATACCCGATTACTGAGATGACGCACGCCACCGTAGAAAACCTGCTTGGCCATCTCGCACAAAGTAAACTGCCATGATGCAAACGCCTTTACAAGCAACACCAAAAGAAAATACAGAGACTTAGCATGGATGCCATTTATTACGATTTAGGTGCTGCGCTCCCCGAGATATTCGTACTCTCGATGGCCATGTTTATTCTGCTGCTGGATTTATTCCTCAAGCCAGCCAACCGCAACCTGATTTATGTCTTTTCGCAACTCACGCTATTGGGCGCTGCTGCCATTACCTACTTTAATCACACGCCTGGTGTTGGCTATTCATTCAACGGTATGTTTGTCAGCGATACGTTCTCTGACCTTACGAAGCTCATGATCTACATCAGTATTTCAGCCACTCTGGTCTATACCCGCAGCTACATTGCCTTGCGCGGCATGTTCCGTGGTGAGTTTTATGCGCTCGTGTTGTTTGCGCTGCTTGGCATGATGATATTGGTGTCAGGGCAGCACTTCCTGACTCTTTATATGGGCTTGGAATTGCTTTCATTAAGCCTATATGCACTCGTTGCGCTAGATCGTGATAACCCAACAGCAACAGAAGCGGCTATCAAATATTTTGTGCTGGGTGCTTTGGCATCAGGCATGCTGCTCTATGGCATGTCCATGATTTATGGTGCAACAGGCAGCCTCAATCTGGCAGAAGTGAGTAATGCACTGCTTGGCGGCGCCCATTACCACGCCATATTAGTATTAGGCTTGGTATTCATCGTTGCAGGCTTGGCATTCAAGCTCGGTGCTGTGCCATTCCAGATGTGGCTACCTGATGTTTATCAGGGTGCGCCAACTGCGGTGACTATATTGATAGGCTCAGCTACCAAGATTGCAGCTTTTGCATTTGTGATCCGGCTGCTTGTGCAAGGTCTCTATGTCTTGGCGCACGACTGGCAGGGCATGCTGGTGATTATGGCGGTGCTTTCTATTTCAATTGGTAGTGTGACTGCCATTGCACAAACCAATCTCAAACGTATGTTTGCCTATTCCACCATCGCCCACATTGGCTACTTGCTATACGGCCTAATGAGTGCCAGCATTAATGGTTATGCTTCTGCCATGCTCTACATTGCCGCTTATGCCCTTATGTCACTCGGCGGTTTCGGGATGATTTTACTGCTATCTCGCAAAGGCTTTGAGGCTGAGAACTTGGAAGATTTAAAAGGCCTGAACCAGCGTAACCCATGGTATGCATTCTTGATGCTAATCATGATGTTCTCAATGGCGGGCATACCACCGACATTGGGTTTCTACGCCAAATTTGCCGTGCTGCAGGCCGCATTACAGGCCGGTTATTTATGGGTTGTAGTCTTCGGCGTATTGATGGCTACCGTCGGTGCTTATTATTATTTGCGTATTGTCAAACTGGTTTATTTTGATGAACCACAAGATCACTCGCCCATCGTCGCTTCATTTGATATGAAGGTCATCCTGAGTCTTAACGGACTAGCTCTGCTCTATTTCGGGTTGATGCCGCAGACGTTAATGGATTTATGCTCAAAAGCAATTTTGTTGAGCTTGCAGTAACATCTAAGCAGATATTTTTAAGAGTCTCCCATGACCAACCTCGTTTTATTGTTATTGGCATTGCTATTTGCAAACGCTCCCTGGTTCTCTGAGCGCCTCTTCTATGTAGTGCCAGTTAAGTCGCAACCTAAGAATATATTCTGGAGCTTGCTTGAGATAATCGTACTGTATTTTGTCTTTGGGGCAATTGCGATGTATGCAGAAAAAATGACCATGGGCCAAATCTCCCCCCAAAAATGGGAGTTCTACACCATCACGTTTTGCCTGTTTCTAGTATTTGCTTTTCCTGGCTTTGTTTACCGTTACTTCTGGAAAATGCCTAAAGCTAATACCGAACAAACCTTTAAAGAAACTCCGAAAGAAATTTAAGTATTTTGATGAATTCGGATGACTTGACCGAAACCTGTATATCCTCAGAAACCATTGTTGAGGGTGGCATGTTGCTGGTGAAACGAGATCAGGTTCTGTTGCCGAACGGCGCTAGTAGCCAGCGTGAATACATCATCCATCCAGGCGCAGTGGTCATTATCGCCATGCTGGATAATGGCAATCTAGTGCTTGAGCGACAGTTTCGTTATCCGCTGAATCAAGTATTTGTTGAGTTGCCAGCTGGCAAAATCGATCCCAATGAAGCACCGTTAATCACAGGCCAGCGCGAGTTGCTGGAAGAAACTGGATACAGTGCCGACGTGTGGGTGTACCTTGCCAGCCAGCACCCATGTATTGGTTATTCCAACGAGATTATCCATATCTATTTAGCTAAAGGTCTGCGATTGGGCGAGCACAATCGTGATACTGATGAAGCACTGCAGATATTTGATGCCAGCTTGAGTGATTGTCTGGCTATGGTGCAGCGTGGCGAGATCACCGATGGAAAGACCATCATTGCATTGTTCTGGGCTGAAAAATATCTTAATGGGCAGTGGCAGCCATTTCCTAGTCTGTTATCTAAAACCTAAGTTTTATCCTTAGCTATTCCAATAAGCGCATCATGCAAGCAAATATACTCATTGTTGGTTGCGGTGATTTAGGCAGGGAAGTTGCTCGACTATTGGTCAATGATGGTATGCACATTACGGGTGTACGCCGCAGTGATCAAGCGATGCAAGGCTGCGAACTGTTTCAGGCGGATGTCACGCAGCCTGAAACGCTCAATACATTAGCCGAAACCAACCCCGATACTCTGATTTACTGCGTTACAGCAGATGCATACACTGATGATAGTTACAGAAGCCATTATGTAGATGGGTTCTCAAATACTCTGCAAGCACTGAAGTTTTCAAGCACCTTGCGCCATGTGTTTTTTGTATCAAGCACAGGCGTTTATGGTCAGGAGATAGATGATGTGCTTGATGAAACGGTATTAGCCATCCCTAAAGGTTTTAACGGTGAACGTATGCTGCAAGCAGAAGCATTGCTTAATGATCCGAGTTTAGTACCAGCACACGTGAATACCACAATCCTGCGTTTTTCGGGCATCTATGGCCCAAGCCGAACACGTATGCTCAAACTGGCTGCTGAGCCAGAGAATTGGCCAGCCAGTAATGCTTGGACAAATCGCATACACCGCGATGATGGCGCTGCTTTCATCAGGTTTTTGATACATCAAGTACTAAACGCACAGGCCGTTGACCAGATTTATCTGGTGACAGATAACCTGCCTGCAGCCCAATATGATGTACTACTTTGGATTGCAGGTAAGCTGGGTAAGGATGTTAGCGCGATTGAGGTACCCATTGTGCAAGGCAACAAGCGCCTGAATAATCAACGTATGTTGAATTCTGGATACCAGTTGATTTATCCAGATTATCAGTCGGGTTATCAAAGCCTGATAGATGCAAGCAGGCTTTGATTTTTTAATACGGACTACTGGCTGATACTAAGTATTAAATGCCAGTTTCGAACAGTATTATGTCCAATCGTCGCCACCAGAAATATCACTGCTGTCATCCCAAGATGAATTGTCTGCAATACCAAAATCATTGCCGCCCATATTGTCATTTGGGTTGATGTTTGAATCAGCCCATGAGTCGCTAACAGGGTTGACGCCATTGGTACTATTACTGTTGCCATCCGTAAAGTGATGAGCAAGAGCTTCACCTGCAACCATACCAGCGCCAATCGCAGCGCCTGTTGCCAAGCCCCCCATAATGCCAGAACCCATGCCACCGCCTGTTGGTTGAGCATAACCACCAGGATAAGGCTGACCTGTCATTGGGTTAACCGTATTGGGCTGGTAGCCATTTGGGTAAACCACAGGCGCATTGCGCGCTGTGAAAGCACGAATGATTAGAGTGATGATCAATATCGCCCCAATGCCTAGTATTAACAAACCCCAGGGAAACCCCGAGGGTGCGCTTTGCGATTGGCTTGGTTGAGAGGAGGATTGTGCCGGGGAAAGTATTGCTTTCAACTCATTAACGGCTTCTGGCTTTGCGTAGCTTAAACCTGGGTCAAGCTTTTCAGCAGTTTTAAACTCTTCACGTGCGTTTGCGATTTTACCTTGTTTGGCCAGCAATTCTGAAGCTACATAGTGTGCTTTGGAGCTGTTGGGATGGGCTTGTAAGACCTGATTGATCATTTGCTGGGCTTCATCAAGCTTGCCAGCATGAGCTACTGCATAGACTTGGCTGATTGTCGGCAAATCGGCTGCTGCAGCAAAGCCGCTGAATGTGATCAGTATTGAAAAAATAATGGCAGTCAGTTTATTGTTAAGCATCGTATCTCCTTAAAACATCTTGATTATTTATCTACAGCTTTTGAATAAATAAAATTAAGTGCAAGCTCGCGGGTAAATCATGTGAACTTCTTGCTACAAAATAACGAACCACAGCATATCTGGCATACATCAATCACACATTTAATCTTGCTTGCTATTGAAATTGGGGGTGTTGATAAGATTACAAGAGCTTAGAGTGTAAAGGTTTGTTAGCTAGATGCAGCTTGCTGGATTGCCAGCAGCAATGCTTCAAGGTCAGAAGCTTGGGTCATCGGATTCATCAGCGTGGTTCTGAGCCAGGTCTGTCCATGCAGGGTCACTTGTGTCAGGTGAAATGCACCACTTTCTATCAGGCTTTTTCTGATATTTGCTTGCAGTAGATGCAGGTTTTCTGCCTCCAACCCATCATTGCGATAGCGGAAACAGACGATATTGGTCTGTGGCTGCATGAGCAGTTCAAATGCCTGGTCTGCTTGTATCTTATCAGCCAAGAGTCTTGCTTTAGCAAAGGCTTCATCAACCAACAAAGCCATTCCTTCAATGCCATAGAGTGAAAACGCTGCCCATAGCTTTAACCCCATCATGCGCTTGGTGCATTCCAGCGTGCGATAGCTGGTATTGAATTCCTCTGCTTCGTGGTTATCTCCCTGAAATAGATAAGAGGCATCTTGTGCGAATGCAGCAAAGCTATTCGCGGGGTTCTTGAATAACACGGCTGATATTGTGGCTGGCATGTAGAGAAGCTTGTGGCCATCCCACACTACTGAGTCAGCCAGGGCAATACCATCAAGCTGGTGACGATGCTGCTCAGAGAGTAGGGCAGATGCGCCATGTGCGCCATCTACATGCAGCCATAAACTTTCTGTGTTGCAGTAAGTACCTATCTCTAATAGTGGGTCTATGCTGCCAGTCGGTGTGCAACCAGCCGTTGCGACAACGGCAATGATATGTTCCCCTTTACTCAGACTCTGCTGATGCAGGTGTTGGAGTTTAGCAACATCCATTCGACCTTCAATATCCGTCGCGACTTTGATCACGGCATCTGTGCCCAAGCCCATGATGCCGGCGGCGCGAGATATTGAGTAATGACTATGTTCTGATACAAGAATCTTCAGTGGCTTGTGGTCAGAAATCCCGTTTTTCCAGACGTTGGATTTTGCTGAATGCTGACGTGCCGCGAGCAGAGCGGTGAGGTTAGCCTGTGCGCCACCTGAAGTCAGTATGCCGTTGATATGGTTGGTATCTGTAGGTTTCCAGCCGATTAACTCGCTTAACCAACGAATCACCTGCCGCTCTATCATGGTCGCACTGGGACCAGTTTCGTAAACAGCCATGGCTTGATTAGTCAGCGCTGCGACCAGATCACACAAGGCTGCCATCGGTAGTGGAGTTGCCACCTGATGCCCCATGTTACGAGGATGATGAATAGCGAGATTGTCGGACAAGATATTCGACTGCAGTTTATTGATTAGATCATCAGCATTCAATACTGCCTGATAGGGTAATGGTTGCTGCCAATGTTGGTCTTCAAGCTCAGGGTTTTTCCAATTGATGACTGGGTCAACACCTGAAAGTTGTCTCTGTAAATGATCAGCCAGAAGATCGATCAAGGCATGACCGCTGGTACGGAAGTTTTCAGCATCAAACATGTCGGTGATGCTTATTTTAGGCGTCATAACGAATGCTCGAATCTCTGCGAAACCAGCCAGTGAGGCTGGTACGTTGGCGTTTTGCAATCAAGACTTCATGCCAGAACTGGTCGGAAAGAAAAACGACTAGTCTGCCGCCTATCGGGCTAATGTCTTTGAAGTCGGATAGCAAGGTGTCGTCCAAATATAAACGCAATGCGCCGCCGTCTTGTGGCTGCCAATTTTCATTCAAGTATAAAACACTGCTCAATATTCGATGATTGTTGTGGTGTAACTGGTCAATATGTTTCTCATATACAGCGCCTATCGGGTAAATCGCAAAGTGGGTTTCCAGTTCAAATAGTCCTAGATATAGCTGGCGATTCAGTTGCTGTTGCAAAGTATCCATGGCTATTAAATAGGCCTGTTGAGATTCACTTATATTCTTATTTTCACTATCTAGCCAATAAGTTTGGTCGCCGCGTGCTGACATTGAAATGGTCGATTTTTGGGTATCAATATTCCCAGTTTGTGCTAATTGCATTTTACTATTGCGCTGCAGGTTGTTGGCTTCAAGCAGCAGGCTGGCAATCAGCTTCACTGGGCGGAAGTCATCGATAACAGCGTAGCCATTTACCCTGATTGTATCCATAAATTTTAAGGTGTTGAGCGCAGCTAATTCTGATTCTATTAGGAGTGAGGTCATGCGGCATATTATACCGTCACAGTATTCCACAGATGCAGGGTCTTATTGTCCAGAATAGGTAGTTACTATATAATCCGCACCTCTTGTAGAGGGATAGCTCAGTTGGTTAGAGCGCCTCGTTGACATCGAGGAGGTCGCTGGTTCGAATCCAGTTCTCTCTACCAAAGATTAAATTGGTAAAAATAATAAAATGATTAGCCGCCGCCAAGGTGGCTTTTATTTTTACAAAGTAGCTTTTATTTTAGGCTGTAAAAATCCTTGGGAAAATATGCCAGTTATACGCTTACCTGATGGTTCCGAACGTAAGTTTGACGCACCGCTAACAGTGGCCGATGTCGCCATGAGCATAGGCGCTGGTTTGGCGCGCGCTGCGTTGGCGGGCAAGGTAAACGGCACGCTGGTTGATACGTCATATGTGATCGCTGAGAATGTCGATCTGGCGATTATTACCGAGCGTGATGCGGATGGCCTTGAAGTCATTCGTCACTCAACTGCCCACTTGCTGGCATATGCTGTTAAAGAGCTATTTCCTGATGCACAGGTGACCATAGGCCCTGTGATCGACAATGGTTTCTACTACGACTTTTCATACAAACGCCCGTTTACTCCAGAAGATCTGGAAACCATCGAAAAGAAGATGGTCGAACTGGCGAAAAAAGATGAGCCTGTTACCCGCAAGGTATTGCCGCGTGATGAAGCCGTGGCTTACTTCAAGTCTATTGGTGAAGCCTACAAAGCCGAAATTATTGCTTCCATTCCGGCGGATCAAGAGGTGTCACTTTATTCCGAAGGCAATTTCACCGATCTTTGCCGTGGTCCACACGTACCCTCTAGCGGTAAGCTCAAAGTATTCAAGTTGATGAAACTTGCTGGTGCTTACTGGCGTGGTGACTCCAACAACGAGATGCTGCAACGTATCTACGGTACGGCTTGGGCAAAAAAAGAAGACCTTGACGCTTACCTGCATATGCTGGAAGAAGCCGAGAAGCGCGATCATCGCAAGTTAGGCAAGCAACTGGATTACTTCCACATGCAGGATGAAGCGCCAGGTATGGTGTTCTGGCATCCGCGCGGCTGGAGTATCTGGCAGGAAGTCGAGCAATACATGCGCGCCAAGTTTGTCGAATATGGCTACCAAGAGGTACGTACTCCGACCATCATGGATCGCAGCCTGTGGGAAAAATCGGGCCATTGGGAAAATTATCGCGAAGGGATGTTCGTCACTTCATCAGAAAACCGTGATTACGCCGTGAAGCCGATGAATTGTCCAGGTCATGTACAGATATATAACAGCGCGTTACATAGCTATCGTGATTTGCCATTACGTTTGGCTGAGTTTGGCTCATGCCATCGTAATGAACCTTCAGGCTCGTTACATGGTTTGATGCGTGTGCGCGGCTTTACGCAGGATGATGCCCATATCTTCTGTACAGAAGAACAGGTTGAAGCTGAAGTCGCTGATTTTATTAAAATGCTTTACAAGATTTATGGCGATTTTGGCTTTAATGAGGTCATTGTTAAATTATCTACCCGCCCAGCTAAACGTATTGGCAGTGATGCTGAGTGGGATAGAGCGGAAAAGTCGTTGGCCAATGCATTAAAACTGAATAACCTGGAATTTGAATATCAGCCGGGCGAAGGCGCATTTTATGGCCCTAAGATTGAATTTACGCTCAAAGATTCGCTTGGCCGTTTATGGCAATGCGGCACTATTCAGTTAGATCCTAATCTTCCTGAACGCTTGGGCGCAGAATATGTGGCTGAAGATAACAGCCGCAAACGCCCGTTGATGCTGCATCGGGCCATTGTTGGCTCCATGGAGCGATTCCTCGGTATCTTGATTGAAAACTATGCAGGCGCATTGCCAGCTTGGCTCGCTCCTATGCAAGCGATGGTGCTGAATATCAGTGATGGCCAGTCAGATTATGTCTCACAAGTGGTCACTCAACTGAAGAAAAGCGGCTTCAGAGTTGATTCCGACTTGAGGAATGAGAAAATAACCTATAAAATACGCGAACATAGCTTACAAAAATTACCTTACCTCTTAATTGCAGGTGAGCGTGAGATGCAAAGTGGGCAAGTGGCCGTGCGTACCCGAAAAGGCGAAGACCTGGGTTCAATGTCTTTGGATGCATTTATTCAGCTCCTTAAAAACGACGTGGACTCAAAGGTTTAATCCGACTGGTGTAGCGCGGTCTATTTATTTATTGATTTGGAGAATTTGCGATAGCTCAAGATAAAGAAGTACGAATTAACGGTGACATAACAGCACAACAAATTCGTTTGGTAGGCGTGAATGGTGAGCCTTTAGGTGTAATGAGTTTGAACGAAGCATTTGCCAAGGCCGAAGAGGCAGATATCGATCTGGTTGAAATCGCTCCGCAAGCAGCGCCACCAGTCTGTAGGCTGATGGATTATGGTAAGTTCAAATATGCTGAAAGCAAGAAACAACACGAAGCCCGTCTTAAGCAAAAGCAGGTTCAGGTTAAAGAAGTTAAGTTTCGCCCGGGTACGGATGATGGCGATTACAACGTTAAGTTGCGTAATCTGATTCGTTTCTTGGAAGAAGGTGATAAAGCTAAAGTGACCTTACGTTTCCGTGGTCGTGAAATTACGCACCAGGAACTAGGTTTAGCGCTATTAAAGCGTGTAGAAGCGGATTTACAAGAATACGCAGTAGTCGAGCAATTCCCCAAGATGGAAGGCCGACAAATGGTGATGGTTCTAGGGCCGCACAAAAAAGTTAAGTAAGTTTTAGCTGCACAGAATTCTGAGTGATACGGCGAAATGGCATGCCCAAGCACTCTTAACTACTCTCAAAGGAGAACAAAATGCCAAAAATGAAGACCAAGAGCGGCGCCAAAAAGCGCTTCAAGTTCCTGGGTAATGGCAAGGTAAAGCGTACCCATTCGCACCTTCGTCATATCCTGACCAAAAAGACTACCAAGCAAAAGCGTAAGCTACGCGGTACAGCCATCGTTTCATCAACAGACGTCAAGCGCGTACGCGCCATGATGCCGACTCAATAAGGAGATAGATCATGCCTAGAGTCAAACGTGGTGTCATCGCACGCGCCCGCCATAAAAAAGTATTAGACGCAGCCAAGGGTTACCGCGGCCGTCGTAAGAACGTTTACCGCGTTGCCAAGCAAGCGGTAATGAAAGCTGGTCAATATGCTTACCGTGATCGCCGTCAAAAGAAACGTCAATTCCGTTCTTTATGGATTGCGCGTATCAATGCAGGTGCACGTGAGTATGGCCTGACCTACAGCCGTTTCATCAATGGTCTGAAGAAGTCAGCCATCGAAGTGGATCGCAAAGTATTAGCTGATCTGGCTGTATTCGATAAAGTGGCGTTTGCCAAGTTTGCTGAATTAGCAAAATCAGGCCTATCCGCTGCTTAATTAGCTGCAATTTAAAAAGGAGGCCACGTGCCTCCTTTTTTTATTAAATTTTTGTCAATCACTTAGGTCTGTATATTTAGACTTCATGCAAAATCCAGAAAACCAAAGTTTAGAACATCTTGCTCCGCAAGCAGAGCGTGAGTTTGCGGCTTGCGCCACAGTGACTGAATTAGAGCAGGTTAAAGCGCAATACCTTGGCAAGAGTGGCGTCCTGACTGACGCGCTTAAAGGCCTTGGTAAGCTTAGTAACGAAGAACGCCCAGCAGCAGGTGCAGCGATTAACGTGGTCAAGCAAGGCGTAGAGCTTGCTCTGAAAAATCGCCGTGATGCAATATTGCTAGCAGAGCAAGCTCAGCAGCTTGCGGCTGAATCGCTGGATGTTACATTGCCAGCTCGCAACATTCATGGTCAGGGCGGCTTTCACCCAGTGACGTTGACCATGCAGCGCGTTGAAGAGTTGTTCCATTCCATTGGTTTTGAAGTCGCAGAAGGTCCGGAAATCGAATCCGACTTTTACAATTTTACTGCGCTTAATATTCCCGAGAATCATCCCGCGCGTGCTATGCACGATACATTTTATATCGATACCGCCGATGGTAAAGACTCCCATGTATTGCGTACCCACACGTCACCAGTGCAAGTGCACTACATGCAGAACAGGACGCCTCCGTTGAAAATCATCGCGCCAGGCCGGGTATATCGTGTGGATTCCGATGCGACACACTCGCCCATGTTTCACCAGGTAGAAGGTTTATGGGTGGATGAGAACATCAGTTTTGCCAATCTCAAGGGCGTCGTACAAGACTTTTTGCAGCGTTTCTTTGCGCGTGATGATCTGGAAGTACGCTTCCGCCCATCTTTCTTTCCGTTCACTGAACCATCTGCCGAGATGGATATGAGCTGGAATGGCGGCTGGCTGGAGATCGGCGGTTGCGGCATGGTACACCCTGAAGTATTCAAACACGTAGGTGTAGATAGTGAAAAATACCGTGGTTTTGCCTTTGGTCTGGGCATTGAACGCCTGACCATGTTGCGCTACGGCGTTAATGATTTGCGCTTGTTCTTTGAAAATGACCTGCGTTTCTTGAAGCAGTTTGGTAAATAATTATGCAATTTTCTGAACAATGGTTGAGACAGTTTGTAAATCCAGCGATGAATAGTGATGTCTTGGGTCATGCATTGACCATGGCCGGACTTGAAGTGGAAGAACAAAAATCAGTAGCTGCTGTATTTGCTGGCGTGGTGATAGGCCAGATTTTGAGTGCCGAAAAACATCCAGATGCAGATAGATTACAAATCTGCCGGGTTGATGTTGGTAGCGGTGAACCTTTGCAGATCGTCTGTGGCGCATCGAATGCACGCGCGGGTCTGAAAGCACCTTGTGCGCTAGTCGGGGCAGCTTTGCCAGGATTTAACATCAAGCAAGCCAAAGTGCGTGGTGTTGAATCATTCGGCATGATGTGCTCCAGCAAAGAGTTGGGGCTAGCCGAAGAAAGCACGGGTTTGCTCGAGCTGCCAGCCGATGCACCAGTTGGTATGGATATCCGCCAGTTTCTGGCGCTGGATGATCAACTGTTTACACTCAAACTCACACCCAATCGTAGCGATTGCCTTAGCATCGTGGGTATTGCCCGCGATGTGGCCGCAATCACTGGTGCTGTTTTGAATTTGCCTGCGCTCAATCCTGTAGCTGTTACCAGTGCCAATCAAAAATCAGTTGCCATCGAGCAGACATCGGATTGCCTGCGATATGCTGGGCGACTGATAGAGGGTGTCAATGCTAATGCGCTGACACCTGACTGGATGGCACGTCGCCTTGAGCGCAGTGGTATTCGCAGCATTAGCGCGATTGTTGATATTACCAATTATGTATTACTCGAGCTTGGCCAGCCTTTGCATGCGTTTGATGCTGCCAAGTTGCAAGGTGATATTTGCGTGCGCTCTGCAAAACCAGCGGAATCTATCGTGCTATTGAATCAGCAAGAAGTGAAGGTGGATACCGATATGCTGGTGATTGCCGATGACAGTGGTGCCATTGCACTGGCTGGCATTATGGGCGGTGCCTCAACTTCAGTGAATGATTCCACACAGTCAATTTTCCTTGAGAGTGCTTTCTTCACACCTGATGCTATTGCTGGCAAGGCCCGTCGTTTGGGCCTGAGTACAGACTCATCTTATCGTTTTGAACGTGGTGTCGACTACGGCAATACACTGCAAGCGCTTGAATATGCGACACAACTGATTCAGCAATTATGTGGTGGTCAAGCTGGCCCCGTGATTGAAGTTGTAGGCGCTTTGCCAGAACGTAAAGCGGTAACGCTGAGACACAGCAAACTGCAATCCATACTGGGGATTGCCATTAGTGAAAGTCAGGTCGCGCAATATTTCGCCCAACTTGGATTTTCCAGTGAAAACAAAGCTGGTAGCTTTGTCGTGACGCCACCGAGTTATCGTTTCGATATCAGTATAGAAGAGGATCTGGTTGAGGAAATCGCTAGATTGCACGGCTATGATCATATTCCTGCAATCGCGCCACAAGCTGCGCTCACCATGCTGCCAGCTTCTGAAAGCCAATTGAAGCCAGTCTGGCTCAGAGATATTGCGGTTGCCCATGGTTATCAGGAGATCGTTAATTACAGCTTTGTTGAAGAGCAAACAGAGCGAGAAATTCTTGGTAACAGTCAGCCGATTAAGCTGAAGAACCCGATTGCCAGCAATATGAGTGTGATGCGCTCCAGCCTATGGGTTGGTTTGCTGGATACGCTAGTCTATAACTTGAACCGCAAACAGGCGCGTGTACGCCTGTTTGAGATTGGTTCTGCCTATACGCTGGATGGTGAGGCCTATCAGGAGAAAATGCTAATTTCTGGCCTAGCCTATGGCGCTGCTAGCCCTGAGCAATGGGCTGAGCCTACACGAGAATTGGATTTTTTCGACATTAAGGCCGTGACGGATGCTTTGGGTTCTTTGCAAGTGGAATACAAAGCAGCGCAGCACCCAGCCTTGCATCCTGGCCAATCCGCACAGATTATGCTGAATAACAAAGCCATCGGCTGGTTCGGTAAACTGCATCCTAAGTGGCAGCAACATTACCAATTGCCATTGGCTACTTTTGTTTTTGAGCTGGATGCGACCGCTTTGTTAAGTCGTCAATTACAGACATTTACAGAAGTTGCCAAATTTCCGCCGATACGTCGTGACTTGGCAGTGATTGTCGATGAAAATATTGAAGTCAAAACCCTGATAGACACCATGCTTTCCGCACAAATTTCAGTAGTAAATGATGTGAGATTGTTTGATGTTTATCGTGGTAAAGGGATCGCCGAAAACAAAAAAAGCCTTGCATTTCTTGTGCTTATGCAAGATACTCAAAAAACTTTGACTGATGTTGAAGCCGATGAAGCAATGTCTAAATTGCTCGATTCAATCAAAAAGAATCACGGCGCAGAACTGAGATAATAAGCACAATATAATAAGTAGTTGAGAGGTTTGCATGACACTGACTAAAGCGGATTTAGCCGATTTATTATTCGAGCAAGTTGGATTAAACAAGCGTGAGGCCAAAGATATGGTCGAAGCGTTTTTTGAAGAAATACGTACAGCCCTGCAAGCAGGTGATAGCGTTAAGCTCTCTGGTTTCGGTAACTTTGAGTTACGTAAGAAATCTGAGCGTCCAGGTCGTAATCCCAAAACTGGTGAAGAAATACCAATTACTGCAAGACGTGTAGTGACCTTTCATGCGAGCCAAAAGCTTAAAAGTAAGGTAGAGGAGGCTTATGCCGGAGCACGCAACTAAGATTGTCTTGCCGCCCATCCCGGCAAAACGGTACTTCACTATTGGTGAGGTGAGTGAGTTGTGCGGCGTAAAACCGCACGTGCTTCGCTACTGGGAGCAGGAATTTACGCAGTTAAAACCTGTTAAGCGTCGTGGTAACCGTCGTTATTATCAGCACCATGAAGTATTACTGATTCGCCGCATACGCGAATTGCTTTATGAGCAAGGGTTTACAATCAGTGGCGCTCGTAATCGATTGGATGGCCAAGAAGATAGAGGCGCGCATTCAGTTCTAGATAGCATCGCTGAATCCAAACAATCAGGACAACAGAATACAACCCATACACACAGCACTCCAGATGTTGATACTGGTTATCTGCGTAAAGAGTTAAGTGCTGTACTAAGTTTACTCACTGTCCAATAGGGATTTTTAAAGCTAGGTTTGTTGAGGGTTCACGTTTTCCGCTATAATGCGCGCTTGTCGCACTGAGTGGCAAAGTCGGGGCGTAGCGCAGCCTGGTAGCGTACTTGCATGGGGTGCAAGGGGTCGCAAGTTCAAATCTTGCCGTCCCGACCAAAGATTTTTTCCAGCTTCAAACTCTTCAAATCATTAATCATCACTTTTTTTCTTTCCAGCATTTAATGTCTAACTAAATGCACACATCTGGGTTTTAAGTCGACTGAAACCTACACCAAGTTAGTTGCTCATATTATTTGCTATCATTCACTGATGTTAAGTGCAGATATAAATCAAACGAGGTGATCTGTTGAGCCAACAAAACGAAGTATTGGAATTGTTCAACGTCATGCTGCTTGGCGTATCGGACGAAGTATTTCTTATTGATGCAAAGTCTATGCAGGTTGTTGCTGCCAGCGATAGTGCGCTCAGTTACTTAGATTGTAACCTTACTCAATTACAAGCTTACCCATTGCAGGCTTTACTGGGTGCTGATACAGCGGTATTGCAGGATTCCCTTAACAGCTATCGCGACAATCCTGATTTGTTTGCTCATCAGAGCAAAATCAATAATCAGCATTATATTTATCAGGATGATCGCCTGAAAGTGCTGCTCGTTCGTTTTAAGCAGAATGAGTTTATCATTGCGACTAAAAATAGTTGGGCCAATAAAAAGGACATTATTCAAGCGCTGGATGAGAGTGAGTCAAGATTCCATGCAATTCTTTACAACACGCCTGGCTTGGTAGTGGAGTTTCGTTTTGAAACTAAACGGAATGTGCTATTTACCTTTGTTAGCGATGCTTGCAAAGCCCTACTTGGCGTGAGTCCCGAGAGATTGAAGCAGGCCCCCACCTTATTTTATGAAATGATGTTGCCAGAAGATCGCATATCGTTCGAAGAGAGCATCGGTTCATCAGCCAGCGGCCTGAGTGTGTTGAATTGGGAGGGGCGTGTTTGGATCGATGAGTGGCAAGATACCAAATGGATCAACTTACGCTGTAGCCCACGTATGCTGAGTGATGGCTTGATACAGTGGGAAGGTATCATGACCAATATCACGCAGAGTAAGCTCGAGAAATATGAGATTGAGCAATCGCGTCAACGCCTCGCAGAACTTTCAGCACACATGACCCAGATTAAAGAAGATGAGCGGCAGAGGATAGGTCGTGAAATTCATGATGATCTTGGCGGTAATCTCACGGCGATCAAAATTGGCCTTGCTTCGATCATCCAGCGTATTCAGCCCGCTGAAACCGCGCTGGTGGATAAAGCAAAAAATCTGGAGGTGCTGGTTGATGATACATTCGAGGCTGCCCACCGCATCTCTGGGGACTTGCGCCCTAATGTGCTGGAGCTTGGCATTGTCGCTGCATTAGAGTGGCAAACCAAGCAGTTTGAAAAGCAGATTGGTATTGATGCAAATTTCTCAAGTAACAAATCTGACATTGAAGTCACGCAAGATCAGGCCATTACATTGTTTAGAATTTGTCAGGAAGGCTTATTTAATATTGCCAAGCATGCAAAAGCTATACATGTCACGGTCTTGCTCAATTTACTGGCAGATGAAATCATTATGCAGATTGATGATGATGGCATAGGCATACAACCTAGCGACATGCTGAAAGCTAATTCATACGGATTGCGAGGAATGTCTGAGCGTCTAGCAGCGCTTGATGGTACTTTTAGTATTCAGCGCGGTACAAAACGTGGTACTACTATTCTGGTTAAACTTCCTTATCTGCCTGAAGTAGCAGCAGGCAAAATGAGTGTTGGTATCTCGCAATAAGGCTTGCTTTTTGGATAACAAAGACAACGATGGATCATAAAAAAATCAAAGTCATCATAGCCGATGATCACGCCATACTCAGGCAAGGGTTGCTGCAGATTTTGTCGGAAACTGACGATATCATTGTTATTTCTGAAGCAACGAACGCTTCGGAGGCCATCAAGCTTGCCTATAAAAGTGAAGCAGATGTGATGTTGCTAGATATTTCCCTGCCAGATCGTAATGGGATTGATGCTTTGAAGTTGATCAAGCGTGACAACCCGATGCTGGCAGTTTTGATGTTGTCGATGCATCGAGAAGACCAATATGCCATACGTTCATTAAAAGCAGGGGCTTCAGGCTATTTGAGTAAACAGAGTGCATCATCCGATTTGGTCACTGCTATTCGCACCATCGCAAAAGGCAAGAAGTTTATCACTCCTGAGTTGGCAGAGGCTCTAGCTAATCAGGTCAGTAGCCCATCCGATAAGCTTCCACATGAAACCTTGTCCGATCGTGAATTCCAGACCATGATCATGATTGCGTCTGGCTTATCAGTGAGCGATATTGCCCTCAAGCTTTCACTATCCGTAAAAACAATCAGTATGTATCGTGCTCGCTTGCTTGAGAAAATGCAGATGAAACACAATGCTGAGCTCACGCATTACGCGATCAAGAATGAGCTCGTTGATTAGTAAAAATAACAACGACTAGTCATGATTAAACTGGTTTTTCCCCAGCTGTTAGAGCATTCATAAACTCACCACCCTGATTACCATAGCGCTATTGTTTGATATTCATTGAATATCTATTAGCCTTTGGACTCAAAAAACCCTGTCAGACAGATAACTGATCCAAAGCCATCGTGCATTTTTGTATTAATCACTAAACGAAAATGACTAATTAAAGCTATCCAGTATTTGTGAAAATGGCGTCAAAAACTGAAGGGTAAAACTAAAAAATATTTTATTTATTAAATAATTCAATGGGTTAAAAGGTAAATATTTTTTGGTGTTAAAGATTAATCAATTGGAGACGTGAACACTTACGCAATTTGCCAATATGCGGTAGAGCTAGAAAACTTAATTAGGGCATCACTCTAAACTTTCTCGAAACGCTACCGATAACAGTTACAACAACGGTGCAATTAGAAACTTAAAAACACCGCTCACGGCAAAAAAGATGTATGTGAACTTAACTCTAATTGAAGGAGAATTATCATGGCTTTAGTAATCAACACCAACATTGCATCTTTGAATGCACAAAATAACCTGAACAAATCACAAACTAGTCTCCAGACTTCTTTGCAACGTTTGTCTTCTGGTCTTCGCGTTAACAGTTCAAAAGATGATGCTGCTGGCTTATCAATTGCAACACGTATTGATGCGCAAGTTCGCGGTCAAACAGTAGCGATTCGTAATGCTAACGACGCGATTTCATACTCACAAACTGCTGAAGGTGCGCTGGGTAACGTAACAGATGCATTGCAACGTATGCGTGAACTGGCAGTACAGTCAGTGAATGCAAGTAATGGTACAGGCGACCGTTCAAATCTGGATGCTGAATTCCAACAACTGGCTTCAGAAATTTCACGCTTGGGTAGTGATACCAAGTTTAATAGCCAAGCAGTATTTGGTACCTCTAGTTTAGTGTTCCAAGTAGGCGCTGATAGCGGTCAAACCATCACAGTTTCAAATACAACAGCTACGTCTATTACTGGTGATGTTACTACTGTATCTGGTGCAAACTCAGCGCTGACTGCAATTGATACTGCATTAGATGCTGTGAATACCAGCCGTGCAACATTGGGTGCTGTACAAAATCGCTTCCAGTCTGTGATCTCAAGCTTGAATGTGTCAGTTGAAAATCAAACTGCCTCTAAATCACGCATCATGGATACAGACTTCGCAACTGAAACTGCAAACTTGACCAAGAATCAAATCTTGCAACAAGCAGGTACAGCGATGTTAGCGCAGGCCAACTCAATACCAAATAACGTGTTATCACTGTTAAAAGGTTAATGAGGTTTAAGGCATAAAATAGTGGAAAGCCAACAGGGTTAATACGTTAATCCTGTTGGTGTTTATAAAGGAGCATTAAAATGTCCATACCTAGTGTTGATTTATATTCGGCAAGGCCGATAGTAACGCCAGCACCTGTTTACACAGGGGGTAGTGTTCAATCTAAAGCAGCCGTTTCTACTGTTGATGCCAGTCAAGCATCTAAATCAGCAAATGCTCCAGTATCACAATCAGCTTTGGAAGCTGCAGTTAAAAATATTAATGAATTTGTTTCACCCATGACACAAAGTATAGAGTTTTCACTGGACCAAGAATCAGGCCGTACCATCGTAAAAGTAGTAGATTCTGAAACGCAGAAAGTATTACGTCAGATTCCAGATGAAGAAGTGCTTCAAATATCCAAAACACTGGATAAATTGCAAGGTTTGTTAATTAAGCAGACTGCTTAAATTTAGGGTTGGAGATTTATTATGACTAGTCCCGTTACATCGAGTGGTTCAGCTTCAGGCTTGAATGTTGACTCCATTGTCTCGGCATTGGTCAATGCGGACAAAGGCACATTAAATAATCTAACAGCACAGAAGACCGCATATAACTCCAAGCTTTCAGCGATTGGTACTTTAAAGAGTGCACTCGCTACTTATCAGACAGCAATGGCTGGTCTGAACAGTTCTTCTAAATTCAACGCCCAAGTAGTGACAGCAGGAGATACCTCTGTATTTACTGCAACGGCCAGTGGCAATGCAAGCGTCAGCAATTATGCAGTTACGGTTAGCCAACTTGCGCAACCACAAAAGATAGCCTTGGCGGGTTTTACCAATACTACAGATGTCGTTGGCACTGGCACACTCAACATCTCTTTTGGTACTTATGCTTCTGGTACAAACACATTTACCAGTAATGCTAGCAAACCTGGTGTCAGTATTGCCATTACTTCATCGAACAATACGTTGGCTGGTGTTAGGGATGCCATTAATGCTGCCAATGCAGGGGTGACTGCTACTATTGTCAATGACGGCTCTGCTAGTGGTAACAGGCTTGTTATTACGTCAAAAGACTCAGGCTTGGAAAATACAATCAAGATTTCTGTTGCGGATACTAGCGATGGAAGCAATACAGATGCATCAGGCTTGTCACAGCTAGCCTATGACCCAACTGCAACAAGTGGTACGGGTAAGAACTTAAGCGAAATGCAAGCAGCTAAGAACGCTCTCCTGAATATAGATGGTATTGCAGTGAGCAAATCCAGCAATACCATTACGGATGCGATTGATGGCGTCACCCTGAATTTACTCAAGACCAGTTCTGGTGTGCCAGTTAGTCTCTCAGTTAGCAATGATTCAACAACAGTGCAAGCTTCAGTGACTGCGTTTGTGAATGCTTATAATGCCTTGGACAAAACAATACGTAGTCTCACTAGCTACGATGCTACAACGCAAGTCGCCGGCTTGTTGCTGGGTGATTCTACGGTGAACAATATCGCCAGCCAGCTTAAAGCCAGCGTTACCAAAAGTCTCGGGACTGATACATTGAGTTCGTTGTCGCAGATTGGCGTTGCATTTCAACGTGACGGCAGCTTGGCAGTAGATAGCACTAAGTTGCAAAGTGCGATCACTAATAATTTTGGTTCTATATCTGCCTTATTTACTGCCGCTGGTAAAGCCACTGACCAACTGGTCACTTATACAAGTAGTACAGATAAAACCCAAGCTGGTAACTATGCTGTGACAGTGTCACAGCTTGCAACAAAAGGTAGTTTGCAAGGAAGTAGTGCGCCTAACCTGACGATTACTCAAGGCGTGAATGATCAGTTGAATACGACAATCAATGGTGTGAACTATAACGTTACTTTAACAGCCGGTATTTACGCCACCACACAAGACTTGATCAATGAATTGCAAACCCGCCTAACGCAAGCTGGGGCTGCCGCTCAGGTAAGTAATAATGCTGGCACTGTAAAGATTACGTCCAATAATTATGGCTCTGGTTCTGCAGTAGCAATTACGGGTGGGTCAGGTGCTACAGATTTGTTTGGTGGTTCACCAACAGCCACTACTGGATTGGATGTTGCCGGTACGATTAACGGTGTTGCTGCTATTGGTGCTGGGCAGACCCTGACTGGCGCTTTTGGAGATGCTTCGCAGGGCTTGAAGATCAATATTGCAGATGGCGCACTTGGTGCCCGGGGCACGATTAACTTTACCTTAGGTTTTGCCAGCCAGTTAAATACTTTTACTACTAATTTGTTGAGCTCCACTGGTGCGATATCGACCAAAACGGATGGTATTAATACTTCAATCGATCGTTTAAATGACAAGATGGATGCAGAAAATACACGTTTGACTAAATTGGAAGCCAGTTACCGTGCCCAATATACGGCGCTGGATACATTGATTAGTAGCATGAATGCCACAAGTTCTTATCTGACGCAGCAAATCGCCCAATTCACCGCAAATAGCAAATCTTAAAGAGGGATCGAATATGTTTGGGTTTAATCAAGGTGTAAATGAATATTCGCGTGTTGGCGTTGAAACAGGCGTAGTAGCTGCTAGTCCCCTTAAGCTGGTAGTGATGCTTTACGATGGCGCTATTGCAGCTTGCCAATCAGCAGTTTTGCAGATGAACCAGAAGAACATTGAGAAAAAAAGTGCATTGCTGTCAAAAGCCATCATGATTATTCAAAGCGGTCTTAGACTTAGCCTAGATAAACAGTCCGGCGGTGAAATAGCACAAAGCCTGGATGACCTGTATGCCTATATGAGTGATCGTTTATATATCGCTAATATCAAAAATGACCCTGAGTTAATTCATGAAGTCATTAAACTGCTGATCGACTTAAAAGGCTCATGGGAAACAATCGAGCAACAGGGCCGTGCAAATACCCAAGCAAAATTTTTCTCTGAAAAATCAATCTCAACATCATCTGTCTCTAAACTTGCAGAGGTTTAATCATGCTACATGACAATACATTGGCAATATATGAATCAGTAGCGCTGCTCACCACTGAAATGGTGCTTGCAGCCAGAAAGCAGGATTGGGAAAAGTTGGCTGAGTTGGAAGCCAACTGCGCAGACTATGTGGAGAAATTAAAAGACTATGACGAAGCTGAACCTTTAACAGGCAAAGCTTTGGCGCGTAAATTGGCAAGCATCAAGAAAATACTGGCCGATGATAGGGAGATCCGCGACCTAGTTGACCCTTGGATGGTGAAGTTTTCTAATATGATGACCATTAATGCTGCACATGGGCAACTCAAGTCTAGCAAGCGCCACAAACATACGCTGCAATGATGTCTTGAAATGATTAATCTGCCAGACTTGCTGGGTGTACAGGCTGTTGATAAAGTCACCCCAGTATTGTCTGCCCTCAAGGTCGCTGATACCGCTAACGAGGCTGATTTTAGGGCGGCGCAGCTAGTTAAAGGCCAAAGTTACTACGCGCAAATACTCTCTCGTGCTGATGACAAGAATTTTTATGTCAAAGTACAGGATGCAGTCCTCAAGATGGATTTGGGTTCAATTGCCAAGTACATTTCCCTGCCCAACACTGCTGGATCGCAATCAGAAACAGTCAAAGCCTCTCTCGCAAATGCCGCAACTGCACAAGCTGATGTGCTGACCAACGAAGCACTGAAATCAAATGTCACAGGCAGCCTGGGCCAGACATTATTATTGAAGTATGTTGATAGTTCACCTGTACCTACCTTTATGCTTTTGCCGCACGGGCAAACTGTCGATAAAAGTGAGCCGCAGTTAAGCCTTGCAGGCAAGCTAATAGACCAGCAACTGAGAGAGGCCGAGAAGCATGGGGTTTCAACCAAGTATATTGCTGGCGACTTACTCACTAATACTCCCCATAATCCACAACAACTTGCTGAGCAACTGAAAAGTGCGCTCACCAATAGCGGGCTATTCTATGAGTCGCATCTTAAAGATTTTGTAGAAGGACAGCGTACATTACAATCTGTGCAGCAAGAGCCGCAAAACCAGCCTAATGCGCAGACGGCTATCTTGATGGCGCATCAATTGGCTGTTCTTGAAAATCAACGCCTGATCTGGCGTGGTGAGGTTTGGCCTGGGCAATTGATGGAGTGGGATGTGCATCAACCTGACCACGATCATACTGAGCAAGGCACAAACGGACCACCAGAAAACGCATCTATGCCTATTGCCAGTGAAGTCACGTTGCATTTGCCGTATTTAGGTAAAGTGACTGCAAAATTGAACGTGTGGGGTGAACATGTGAAAGTGCAGATTGTGGCTGACAACGCTAAAACTGCAGTGGCACTTAAAACGCAGGCAGGGGATTTATCAACAGCGTTCGAAGTGAGTGGTCAAGTGGTTGAGGGCCTGACAATCAGCACTCGCGTAAATGGTTGACTGAGCGATGATGCCTGATCCATCCGAAAAAAATCCACGTCATTTAAGTCAGCAAGCGGTAGCCATTGCTTATGAAACTGGTGATCTTGCCCCAAGGGTAGTTGCACGTGGGCGGGGTGCTGTAGCTGAACAAATCATCGAACGCGCGAAACAGCATGA
>DATHWP010000105.1:0-12893 GCA_035460505.1 Methyloradius sp.
CGACGATGTTCGTAACATGACTGCCAGCTATCAGGGTGGCCATGTGCTTAAATTACTATTGGGCGCGACCAACTTGAATGCCGAGCTTAATCGCTATGCGCTGACTTCAAGTCAATTGAAATTGCCTGTCTTGGATGGTGCACTGGTGTTGTCAGATGTTTCAGCCGCGCTACTCGGGGGTGACTTGCACGGTCATCTGCGCGCCAGCATCCTGCCTATTAGCATGCCTGATCTCAGTCATGCACTTGGTTGGCCGCGAATGGAGGGCAAAGTCTCTGCCACGATTCCACTGGTCACCTACTCTGCAGGTTATCTAACAACAGATGGTGAGATGCTGTTTAATGTATTCGATGGCACTGCAGTCATCAGGCAACTCACCATGCAAACACCGCTGGGTATCAGCCCCAAACTCAATGCGGATATTGAGATGCGCAATCTTGACCTAGGTGCGCTCACCCGCACTTTTTCTTTCGGCGCCATCGAAGGTAAGCTGGATGCCGATGTCAAAGCGCTTGAGCTGAATAACTGGCAAGCAGTGAAGTTTGATGCCAATATGCGCAGCAGTGCAGGTCGCTACCCTAAGAAAATATCGCAACGCGCTGTGGAAAATATCTCGTCGCTGGGTGGCCCAGGTGCTTCGCTGGCCATACAGCGCAGTTTCTTGAGATTCTTCAAGGAATTTAATTACGAAAAAATCGGCCTCTCATGCCGCCTGATTAACGGCACTTGCTTGATGGATGGGGTGGAATCTACCCCACAAGGCTATGTCATCGTAAAGGGTAGTGGCGTGCCTGCCATTACCGTGATGGGCTACAATCACAATGTGAATTGGTCAGAGCTGGGCACGAGAATCAAACGCATTACCCAGAACAACGTAAAGCCTGTGATTGAGTAATATTTAAAGAGGATGACAAATGAATAAATGGAAAATAGCCTTACTTATTGCGCTTTTACCTATGCTGTTGCTACCCGCTTGCGTCACCATCAACATATATTTCCCTGCGGCGGCCGCAGAAAAAGCAGCTGACAAGATTATTGATGATGTCTGGCAATTAAAACAGCCAAAAGATAAAGCACCTGATGCGCCAGACGCAACCACACCCGCAAAATAAGGATGACAAAATGAACGCTATCAAAATCAAAACTATGTCGCAAAACCGTTTGAACTTAAATTTCCTGATTGCGGCATTCATGTTCCTTGCTATTGGTTTATTTTCGCCTTTCGCACATGCAGCCGCAGATATTGAAATCAATACGCCCGCTGTCTCAGCGATTAAAAACAGTATGCAGGCGCGCCATACCCAGCTTGAGCCTTTTTACGCCAGTGGTGCTGTTGGCTTAACGCGCGATGGCCTAGTCAGCGTCCGCGATGCCAATGCAGTAGCGCTCTCGCAACGTCAGAGCGTGAATGGCTTGGTCTCTGCCGAGAACGCAGATCGCAACGCTCTGTATAAAGAGATTGCCAATGGCAATGGCCATCCAGAATGGGAAGCCGAAGTGCGGGCAACCTTTGCTCAACGTTGGGCGCAAAAAGCACCTGCAGGCTGGTGGGTTGAAGGTGCCAATGGCTGGGTTAAAAAGTAATTGATTCCGAGATAAGATTAAGCCACCTATATGACACCCACTCTGGTTTTTGATATTGAAACAGTGCCCGATACCGAGGGTATTAAGACGCTATTGGATTTGCCTGAAAGCACTTCTGCTGAAGATGCAGCCAATATCGCCTTGCATAAACGTCGCCAGCATAATGGCAGTGAATTTTTACCATTACATCAACACCGCGTTGTCGCTATTTCATGTGCGCTCCGCGAAGGCGATAGCTTCAAGGTTTGGACGCTGGGTGCTATTGATGAACCCGAAGGTCAACTGATTCAGCGCTTCTTTGATGGAATTGAAAAATATACGCCTAATGTTGTTTCCTGGAATGGCGGTGGTTTTGATTTACCTGTGCTGCATTACCGTGGTCTGATTCATGGGGTTCAAGCGCCCCGCTATTGGGACATGGGCGATGATGACCGTGAATTCAAATGGAATAACTACATCAGTCGCTACCACATGCGGCATCTGGATTTGATGGATTTGATGGCGATGTACCAGCCGCGTGCCAATGCGCCGCTAGATGATCTCGCCAAGCTATGCGGCTTTCCAGGCAAATTGGGCATGGATGGTTCCAAGGTATGGAATGCCTACAAAAACGGTGAGATTCAAGGCATCCGCGATTACTGCGAAACAGATGTCGCCAATACTTATCTAGTTTTTCTACGCTTCCAACTCATGCGTGGCGCATTAAATTCTGAGTCTTATGCTCATGAGATTAGCCTGGTACGCGATACTTTATCTGGCTACACGGGTAAACACTGGCAGGAATTTTTGGCGGCTTGGAAGCCAATATGATCACTGAAATTCGTGCCTATACATTACGTTTCTTAAAGTTGAAGTCATCGCTGTTATATAGATAAATAGCTTTGCCTGATATTGGTGCATATTTATTTTGATAGTGCACTCAATGATCGTTTTTCTAAATTTCATTTTTATTATTAAAATTAAGATACTGAATTTAGATGTAAAAATTTAATTTTTTATTGTGGTATGTGAATTGCTTTGTTGATATTAGTATTGAGAAAGCGGTGATTCACCGTATTAAGTATCAAAAAGATCACTAGGGTTCCGTCTTTTGTTTTTATAAAGAGTCTGGTCCGAGAGCGGTCGGCCAAATTGATTGGCTACACGGAGGGATAAAAGCCCGGGAGACAGCATTTAAATATGCCGCCTTCTTGAGTTTGTTCTAATGTGAGGGTCAATATCTTGTTAAATCGTATCATTGCTTCAGTTAAATTTTTTCAAACACCGTTACCCGATTTGTTGGCATTTGCATTTGTGCTACTAGGGTATCCATTGGGTGTTTATCTTCTATTTTCAGACTATTGGTTTATCAATCTGTTTGGCCTCGCGTTAACGGCTGAAACCTTAATCATTAGTGCATATTTGATTCATGAGTTTAGTCATTGGAGTATTTTTAAATCTCCCAAAACCAATGAGCGCTGGGCCAATATCATGGCTTGGGTTAATGGGAGTTGTTACACCACTTATCAAGCGATTCGCGACCAGCATATGAAACATCATGTAGATCGTGCAGATGTACTAGATTTCAATGTGCAGCAATTGATGAGCGAAATGCCTGCATGGATTAAAACCGTGATAGTTGCGCTCGAATGGTTGTATGTACCAGCTTTCGAAATCATGATGCATTTCTTAGTGATTTTGCTGCCATTTTTTAACCCTCAGTTTCATAAAAAGCGTCTTAGGATACTAGGCATTCTGGCTATACGCGTTCCGCTATTCGTCATGATGGCTTTAGTTTCTTTGAAGGCTTGGCTTTTATATTTGGTTGCGTATTGCATCATGCTAACTGCCTTGCGTTTTGCTGATGCATTTCAGCATACCTATGATGTTTTCTTGAAAACAGACGCTAAATCAAGTGATGGCAAGTTTAAAGATGGCAAGCTGCGTGATCGTGCCTATGAACATGCCAATACTTTTTCAAATTTGGCATCGATTAAGTACCCTTGGCTGAATCTGCTATTTCTCAATTTCCCCTATCACAACGCTCATCATGAGAAACCTGTCGTACCTTGGCATAAGTTGCCCGAGTTTCACAAAAAGCTATATGGCGATACCACACATTTACCTGTAATCCCCATGTCTCGCTTGTTGAAAACATACCATAAGAACCGAATTAAACGGGTGGTGAGTGATGATTATGGTGTCATTAGCGACGGCCCGAATGGTGCTGACCAATTTGTCGGTGGAGTAGGTGTATCGTTTTTAACGGCAATATAAAGGTAGTCAAGAATGACTAGTGTTACCAAATTATGGCCGATATTAACCGCCACACATCAATACGATAAATCTCTATCAACCCGCAACAGAGGGGCTGGGCAAATGATAGTGGCGCCTATTTTGGCCTATTTAATCGAGACAAAAAATGGGCGAATATTGTATGACGTAGGCTGTGATTACAACAAGATCGTTGACCCAGCACTCCGAGCACGTTACTACAACCCGGATGTATTTGAATTTGGTGCACCTGATATGCAAGACTCGCAGCGTTTACCTAATCAACTCGAGAAAATGGGGTTATCAGTTGCAGATATCGATGTCGTATTTTTAGGCCATTTACATTTTGACCATGCGGGTGGTTTGTGCGATATGTGTGGAGCTGAGGTGCATGTTCAGGAAGCAGAATTGGCTGCTGCAAACCCTGAAAATGATTTGGCTTATTTTGATAACGAGGTGGTTGCACAAAGCAATTGGCAAGTTAAACAAGGTGAATATGCGCTTGATGCAGGTGTTCACGCAATCGCAAGCCCAGGACATACGGCGGGTCATATGTCTTTATGGATAGAAATGCCTCAAGGTGCGCCCATTATTCTTGCAGGTGATGCGGCGGACTTAACTGAAAATATTGTCGATGAAGTCGCCCCCGGCAATTGCTGGCAAGATCAAACTGAGCTTGCAATTGCTAGCATACGCAAGCTTAAAACCCTTGCGAAAAAAGAAAAAGCAGAGCTCTGGCCTAACCACGATATTGCCTTTTGGCAAACTCTAAAACGATTTCCAGAGTTTCATATATGACCAGAATTTCAATTACGAGTAGTACAGTTTTAAACGTTCACTCATCAACAGCATCATCTGGCTTGCCTGTGGCCTCTATTCTTTTTGGCGCAGTATTTTGGGGCTTTTGTTGGTGGCCGTTAAAATTCTTTGCCGATGCGGGGCTTTCTGGAAATTTAATTGGCATGACGGCTTATGCCATTGTGGGGCTGGTTGCTATCCCTATTGTATGGAGAGAGCGTCACCAGTGGCGAAGCGAAACCGGTTTGTTTGTCCTGATCGGCATATTTTTTGGCTTGGCTAATATCACTTTTACTACCGCACTTATGGAGGGAGAGGTCGTCAGGGTAATGCTGTTGTTTTATCTACTACCAGCATGGGGCGCTTTGGGAGGAGTGTTTTTGCTGGGAGAAAGGCTTAATAAACGCCGCTGTGTTGCGATAGCACTCTCACTCATTGGTGTGTTTGTGATTTTAGGTGGCGCTGAAGTTTTGAATCAGCCTTTTTCTAAGGTCGATATGATGGCTTTGGGCGCAGGCTTTTGTTTGTCTGCAACAGGGGTGGTCAATAAAATGGCGCAAAAAATCCCCATGGCAAGTCGTTCATTTATCCCGTTCATTTTTTGCCCTCCGATGGCGCTGATAGGCAATTATTTTTCGCCCACTACTATGCCAGTGATAGGGGCTGTGACTTGGTTATTGCTGGTGCTATTTGCTTTCTTTTGGCTATTTGGGGGCACTTTCCTCACCACTTACGGTGTGGCAAATATGGAGGCAAGTCGTGCCTCTATATTGCAAGTGATGGAGCTCTTTGTAGCAATTGTGACTGCAATGTGGTTGGGCGGTGAAGTGCTTGAGTTAAAAGAATACATTGGCGGAACGCTCATCATTATTGCCACGATATTAGAGTCGCTACCTAGTGCATGATTCTGGCTTGCGCTCTAGGTTAGTGCGGAGCCTTAATATAAATACTGCTTAGTGTGATGGTTGTTTAGAAGTAAATTATTGATTTTAAAGTTTTATTGTATATTTTATTTAATATGGCATGCTGTATGCTTTAGTATTACTAATCGAGAAATTGGTAATACTATTACCGAAACAGTATCGCAAGACATCTAGGGTTCCGTTTTCTTTCAAATAGAAAAGTCTGGACCAAGAGTTGTCGGCCAACAAGCATTGTGGCTACACGGAGGGATAAAAGCCCGGGAGACAGCATTAATGAATGCCGACTTCTCGTATTTTGACCGTTGTGGGAGCTAGACATGTTTTCAGTAAATTGGGTAGACAATCAGCGAATCGTTATTCGTGTTTACCCCCAATCAAATACGCTGCAGGACTGTCATCAATGACAACACATTCAGTCCCCAGCGAATATCTTGGTATGTGGCGTAGAACGCTGCTTGAGCAAGCTGGTGTGATAGATACATCAACCTTGGTATTGGTGATACAAACCGAGCAATATCATGCAGATATCCGCATGCCAAGTAATCGACCCGATTTCAAAGATGTAAAGTCTTTAGCGGATTGCTCAGCAAATCAATTGCGTTGGCTAGCTACTCAACAGGGCTTTACCGGCATTACAGAAATCAATGGAAATATTTCGCAATGGCTACGAGATCACGATTATCAGCCATCTAACGGGCAGCGAGACATTGGTGAAATGACGTTCGAATCTGAAGATGTCATCGTCGAAATAGGCATTGAAGCCGAATATCGTGAAATCTGGAAAAAAATCAAAGATTCTCAGTTTAATTTAAGTGTTAATCATATCGCTGGAGTTGATCGTCATGGATCAGCGTTGCCGGCAAGACTATTCACAGCAGGAAAACAATTCGCTTATGTCAGGCCGCGTAGCAGTGTATTGCCGAAATCAGCCAGTTTTATTGCGGCGATAGATACTGTAAAGCCCAGCAGAGAGCTATTGCTTGACTGGTTGGATTTTGAAATTTCATTTGGTGAAATTCAAGACAAGGGATTTGGCAAGATATTGCATTCAACCTTGCCTTTTCGAGAGCAGGAAATGATGTCGTTGATGTAAGTTTTATTGTTAGTTGCAGTGTGATTTTGAATTTTTTTATTTTTACTTAATTTGTGTTCACTTAGGAGATTCAATATGTTTTCCAACACAAGCGTTTCAAGTTTGAAAAAATTGATGGTTGCTCTATCCGTTCCATTGGCTATGGCCTATGGCAATGTTAGTCAAGCAGCACAGCCTCTAAAAATTGCCTACAGCGATTGGCCAGGGTTTGTTGCATGGCAGGTGGCAATAGACAAAGGCTGGTTTAAAGAAGCTGGCCTTGATGTGAAGTTTGAGTGGTTTGACTATGGTGCATCGATGGATGCGTTCACTGCTGGCAAAGTAGATGGGGTATTTGTCACTAATGGCGATGCTTTAGTTGTTGGCTCAGGCGGCGCGAAAAACACAATGATTTTGATTACTGATTACTCAAACGGTAATGACATGATTATTGGTAAGCCAGGCGTTAAAAGCATTAAAGATTTAAAGGGTAAAAAAGTGGGTACAGAAGTTGGCATTGTTGATCACTTGCTACTGCTGGATGCATTACAAAAAAATGGGATGAAAGAATCTGACGTCACGATTGTGAACACCAAAATTAACGATACACCTCAGGCACTTGCAGCTGGTGACTTGACCGCTGTTGGTACGTTTGAACCTAGCGCAAGCCAAGCGCTAAAATTGGTAGCAGGTTCCAAGCCAATTTACACATCAGCACAGTCCCCAGGCCTGATTTATGACGTGTTGACTGTTAATCCTGCGAGTCTTTCCAACCACAAGGCAGAATGGTCTAAATTAACCCCAATATGGGCGAAAGTCGTGGCCTATATCAATGACCCGAAAACGCAAGCAGATGCTGTAAAAATAATGTCTGCACGTGATGGTACAACCCCGCAAGAATATACAAAGTTTTTAAAAGGTACGCGCTTGTTGAGTGTCGACGAAGGTAAAGCTGCCTATGTTAAAGCTGATGGCCTCACATCATTGTATGGCTCAACCGCAAATGCAGATGCTTTTAACGTGAAAAACGCTATTTACAAAGCACCACAAGATATTAATAAATACATTGATCCGCTGTTATATAAGTAATTGTAATCAATATATTTAATTATCTTTTAGGAGCAGAAATGCGTTTTTCATCCAATGTATCTAGCTGGTTTAATGTCAGGCAAGAGTTATCGCCAGAGCGAAGAAAAATCGTTGGATGGGCGTCATTTCTGCTACCAATATTACTTTGGTGTGCTGTGAGTTATGTGCCTTTTATTTGGCACCCTATGGTTGTTGTGCAGCAAGCGGGAGATGTTGATTACTTTCAGACAGACATGCTGGTGACGCGTGAGGTTTTTGACGAAGAAGTTGCCAATATGCAAAACGATGGCAAAAGATTACCGGAAGGTAAAGCCGCCAACCCTATCTACTTACCCGCACCGCATGAGGTAGCAAAAGCTTTTTATACCGCATTTACCACTGAGCCAGCGCAGAAAGAGGGCTTGTGGCTGCATCAGAGTTTGTGGCAAAGCATACAGGTGATTTTCTGGGGTTTTTTCATTTCGTCCCTCATTGGCGTGCCATTAGGTATTTTATGTGGCACTTATAGCGTCTTTTCTCGCTTGTTTGAGCCATTTATCGAGTTTTTTAGATATCTGCCAGCCCCTGCATTTGGCGCATTAATGGTAGCGATATTGGGTATTTATGACGGGCCGAAAATTGCCATTATTGTGATTGGTACATTTTTTCAACAAGTACTCATCATCAGCAATACCACTCGCAAGCTTGATTACTCACTTCTAGAAGCTGCCATGACCCTGGGCACTAATAAATTCAAGCTGTTATGGCATGTGGTGATTCCAGGGATTTTGCCAGATTTATACCGGGATTTACGCATTTTATTAGGGTGGGCTTGGACGTATCTAATCGTTGCTGAACTGATTGGTACATCTTCGGGCATTACGTTGTTCATTACACAGCAAGCAAGGTATCAGCACTTTGAAAATGTATATGCCGCAATTTTTATTATCGGATTTATAGGGTTAGGGTCAGATTTAATGTTGGCTTGGCTGGGCAAGCGCTTGTTTGCCTGGAATAAAGCAGTAAACAAAGAATAAATCTTCCCAACTTTAAATTGACGGATAGACACGATGACTACTGAAGATAAAAGCATGACAAACACTGACTATTTAACGCAATCAGACGCTGTTAAACAGAGGTTCGATAGGCTGAAACAACGGGAAGTAATCCTGGAGGTTAAGGGTTTAAGCAAGATATACAAAACTGCCAAAGGCGAAACCACCGCACTCAAAAATATCAGTTTTAAAACCCATAGGCGTGAGTTTGTCTGCGTGATTGGGCCATCAGGTTGCGGCAAGTCGACACTTGCACGAATTTTGGCTGGACTCGAGAGTTACAACGGTGGCGAAGCCTTATTGGATGGAAAGCCCATTACAGGGCCAGGCCGAGACCGTGGCATGGTATTCCAAGGGTATACCCTGTTTCCATGGAGGACAGTCAAAGAAAATGTGATGTTTGGCTTGCAAATGAACAACATCACCACTAACGAAGCCGCCCGAGAGGCTGATCAATGGCTAGATTTGGTGGGGTTAGAAAAGTTTGCAAATGCCTATCCACACGAGTTGTCAGGCGGCATGAAGCAACGCGTTGCGATTGCACGCGCATTGGTCAATCAACCACGGATTTTGTTGATGGATGAGCCTTTTGGTGCGCTGGATGCCCAAACGCGCTGCAAAATGCAAACGCATTTGCTTGAGATTTGGCGAAACATTGATATCACTATCGTGTTCATTACGCACGATTTAGACGAAGCAATTTTTTTAGCAGACCGTATTTTGGTACTCAAAGCGCATCCCGGTGAAGTCATGGAACTTATTGAAGTGCCAGTGTCACGTCCGCGCAGTGTCGAACAATTATTTAGTCCAGAATTTTTGGCGACCAAAGCACGTCTAGAAGCGCTGATCCATCCAAAAGAAGAAACTGACACAAACGAAATACCGATTCAGCAGCGCATGCTTCGTTTTGTAAATATAGAAGACAACGTGGAGTGATGTGATGACGATGGAATGGTCAAAAACTACGTGGGACGAAATCCCTGCAAAGTTAAAAGTCTCTAACTATTCAGCGATTTTGCCAATAGGCGCAACTGAACAACACGGCCCACATATGGGCTGTGGAATGGATTACGTATTGGCAGATGTTTTGTGCAAAGCAGTGGCAGAAAAAACGAATGTGCCTATGCTGCCGACTATGCCTTATGGCTGTTCTATCGGCCATAGCCAACGCTGGCCTGGCACCATTGCGCTGCAGCCGATTACCTTAATTAACACGATTAAAGATATGGGTGACTGGGCCTATTACAGTGGTATTAGGCGCTTATTTATTGTGAATACTCATGTCACCAATGCAGCGCCTTTGCGTTGCGCCTTGGAAATGCTGCGTGCAGCGCATGATGACATGATGATTGCCGTCATCAACACCGCGCACTTAAGTAAACGCGCAAAAGAATTTCAACATGCGGATGGCGATGATTGGCACGCTAACGATGGTGAGACATCACTCATGTTAGCAACCGCTCCGTATATGGTGCGCACAGAGAAATTAAAAATGGCGGATGACATAGACCGTACGGATGGCCTGGTATTTTCTCACCCTGTGAATAGAACGAGTTTGAATGGGGTGACTGGCTCACCAAGTATTTCGAGTAAGGAAAAAGGCGAGGAGTGGTTTGCCTGGATGGTAGAGGATCTTAGTAATTTGGTGACAAAAGGTACGCAGGAGAGCCCTCCTTTAGAGTATTCATATTTTGATAAATTTAGCGATTAATTAACAAGGACTAGAACGTATGAAAACGGCAGCAGAAGTTAAAGTCATTGAGCAAGATTTGAAAGATAAGGGCGTGAAATATTGTATAGGCGCTTATGTCGATATTCATGGCATCCCTAAAGGTAAAGTTGTGCCGATTGACCATTTACCTCAAATGTCAGGTGGTTCTGAGCGCTATACAGGCTATGCTTTAGATGGCTTGGGGCAAGGTCCTAGTGATGATGAATTAACCTCTGTGCCAGATTTAGACCAGATTATCCAGTTACCTTGGGAGCCGAAGGTGGCATGGATGCCTGCCGACAATTACTTTCAAGGGAATCCATACCCACTGAATACACGTGTGGCGCTTAAAAATGTGCTGGCCGAAGCTGAGAAATTAGGTTTTGGCATGAATTTAGGCATTGAATGCGAAATTTACCTATTTAAGAAAAATGAAGACGGTACTTTAAGTGTCCCAAACCCAGACGATAAATTGGGTAAGGCAGCCTATGACGTCAGTACCTTTATGGATAATTTCACTTGGTTAGACAAAGTGGGCAGCGCCATGAATAACTTAGGTTGGGATTTGTATTCATTTGACCATGAAGACGGCAACAGCCAATTTGAGTTTGACTTTAACTACAGCAATGCCCTGACCATGTGTGATCGCTTCACTTTCTTCCGCTATATGGCTAAGCACTATGCTAAAGAAGAAGGCTTGCTGGCGACCACTATGCCCAAACCATTTGCGGATAAAACCGGGACTGGCGCACATTTCAACATGTCTTTATACGATTTAAAAACAGGTAAGAACCTTTTTGCCTGTGATCCAAAGGATGATCCTCGCGGTCTAGGTTTAACCACATTAGGCTATCAATTTATTGCCGGTATCCTTAAACATGGTCCTGCACTTTGCGCTGCCTTTGCACCTACTGTGAATAGTTACAAACGTCTGGTTCGCCGCGGTGCGATGAACTACTTTAGCTGGGCACCTGTATTCAATTCATTTGGCTCAAATAATCGCACCAACTCGGTACGAGTACCGATGGGCGGTGGTCGTTGTGAATCACGCAATGCCGATGGTTCAGTAAACCCATACTTGGCGGCTACCTTAGCACTAGCAGCAGGCCTGGAGGGCATTAAAGATGGATTGGATCCAGGGAAGCCAAACGAGGATAACTTGTACGAAATGACCGAAGAAGAGCGCACAAAACGCGGAATCGGCTTTTTACCACAAACCCTGCAAGAGGCTGTCAAAGCCTTTGCTGCTGACCCATTAGTAGAAAAAACCCTAGGCAAAGGACTAAGTGACGAGTTTATTAAATATAAAACAGAAGAGTGGGAAGCCTACCACCAGTCCATTAGCCAATGGGAGATTAACCGCTACAGCCACATGTTCTAAAAAAAGCCTGAATGGCGGCCTGCGACGGGGCATTGCTTCGTTGCGCGGTGCTCATGAACTCGCCTTACTTATTGTACTGTCTCGTTCCTTGCGCGTCGTTCGCCTCGCACTGCACCAGTCTCGGCTCGCCATACAGGCTTTTTGGGGAATGGAAATTGCTCTTGATTACTCAAGGCAATTTAAGAAAGAAAAGGGATAAAAATGGCCATTAAAGAAAACAAGAAAAGCCAACTAGTAAACCGTATCAGTATTTCGCTACCAGAGGATTTACACGCGGAACTAGACCTCATGGTCAGTGAGCGTGGCTTTGAGAGCCGCTCACAGGCAATTAATGACATGTTGCGGCAGCAGCTAGTTGAACACAAACGTGAAACAGGTAATGAAGTCATGGTCGGTACCATTACCATTCTTTATAACAATGCTATTCGTGGCCTGCAGAAATCGCTGGCCGATTTGCAGTATGAGCATCTGGATGAAGTCATCAGCTCGCTGCACGTACATTTGATGGATAACCAGACAATGGAAGTCATCTTGGTACAAGGTCCAGCACAAAAAGTACAAGCCATCGCTAACGATATTGTGACCTTGCGTGGTGTGATTACAGGAAAATTGCAATTGATGGGTGCTGTGATTCCGCCATTACACCCGATGACTAAAGCCGAGACCAAGCTGGCGAGTGTTACCCCTTTACCCACCACTAAAAAGTAGAGTCAGAAGTATTCAATATGAGTATAGAAACACAACAAAAAGCACTGAATCTTGAGCAGAT
Source organism: Methyloradius sp. (assembly GCA_035460505.1). Classification (GTDB taxonomy): domain Bacteria; phylum Pseudomonadota; class Gammaproteobacteria; order Burkholderiales; family Methylophilaceae; genus Methyloradius. The sequence goes on from DATHWP010000105.1 coordinate 12,615, forward strand.
TCTATGGGAGGAAACTATCCCTGGCGGTAACCACTGGTCTGGTCTGATCCGTCGCGGTACCGCATTACGTTTTACAGACTTGGCTGGCGGTGCAAATCTCTCCGCCTTGTTTTATAACACCGAAGACAAGCTCGAGCGCTACAACATGCCGGATACCTTGAAGGGCCAGCACACCGCATTTTTGACCACAGGTAATACTTGCTATTCAGACATGGGGCGTGTGATGTGCTCGATTGTCGGCGATAGCATTGGCTGGCATGACACGATCTGCGGTGTGAC
>DATHWP010000106.1:0-16831 GCA_035460505.1 Methyloradius sp.
TATGCGTTGTTAGTGGTCGTTGCATTAGTCGCCTTGGTTTGGTGGCAACTGGATCCACAGCGTATCGTCGAGATTGTACTTACAGTGTTGGTTGTGAGTTGCCCCTGCGCGTTGTCGCTTGCCGCACCCGCTGCTTTTGCAGCAGCAGGCTCACACTTGATCAAACACGGCGTTTTGCTAACCCGTGGCCATGCGCTTGAAACTCTGGCTAAAGTCACCCACTTTGTTTTTGATAAAACCGGCACGCTGACGATAGGGCGGCCAGTGTTAGTACAGACCATTACTTTTGCTGATCTAACAGAAGAACATTGCCTGGAAATCGCTGCGAGCCTTGAGCAGGCATCAGAGCATCCGATTGCGCACAGCTTCTTGGATCATTTCTCACAAGCTGAGAAAAATCAGCGACTCGTCACTGTGATTGATCGATCAAACATCGCAGGGCAAGGCCTGATTGGCACCATAGAAGGCAAGCGTTATGCCATTGGTAATACCAAATTGCACTCACAACTTACTGCAGTGCATCAGCTTGATGTGACAACCTATCCACCAGGCTCAACAGTCATTTGGCTTAGCGATCAACAGCAAGTATTAGCAGCTTTTGTCATCGCAGATACGCTTAGGCCGCAAGCCAGTAATCTGGTTAAAGGCTTAAAGAATAAGGCCTTAAACGTCACCATGCTGAGTGGCGATGCCACCGAAGCTGTTGCCCACCATGCCGCTACGCTCAAGATAGAGCACTGGCAGGCTGGCATGTTGCCTGAACAAAAACTTCTCGCGCTACAGGGTTTGCAGGCTAAAGGTGAAGTGGTAGCGATGGTGGGGGATGGTATTAACGATGCCCCTGTATTGGCAGGTGCGCAAGTCTCTATCGCGATGGGCAGTGGCACACAGATGGCGCGTGCTGCAGCAGATGTGGTGTTGCTCACTGAAAACTTACACGAAATCGAACATGCGGTAGTCACTAGCCGCTTTGCCATGCGTATTATTCGGCAGAACTTTATCTGGGCGATTGCCTATAATCTAGTAGCACTGCCATTTGCCGCTGCAGGCTATTTATCGCCCTGGATGGCGGCGATTGGTATGTCGGTAAGCTCTTTGATTGTGGTGCTGAATGCCTTGCGGCTGGTGAATGTAGAAACGGCTTAAGCCATTGCATGTAGCTGGTTAGAAACGAGCTTAAGATCAGCTGTGATTTTTTTATAATCTGGGCACAGTTTTTCTACAATCGCCCAAAATCTAGGGCTGTGGTTCATCTCTTTCAAATGCGCCAGTTCGTGCGCGACTACATAATGAATAATTGATGGATGTGCCTGTATCAGGCGCCAGTTCAGGCGTATCTCACCGCGTGAATTGCAGCTACCCCAACGACTGCGGGCGCTGGAGAGCATGACTGGTGGCATTTCTACTCCCAGCTTTTGCGCTAACAGTGCTGTGCGCCGCGTAAAGTCTGCCAAGGCTTGCTGCTTGTACCATTGCACGACTTTGCGCCTGATGACATCACTATCATCGGGAGTGCGTAAGCGCACATCCAGCGTTGCCCCATTAAACTCAATCGCACGATTTTTAGCATCGGCGGCAAGATATAGGGAAATAGGGTTACCAAGAAGTAATAGTTTCTGGCCGTTTTCCCAAGCAATTTCTGGCAGGATTTTGGCTTCTTGCTCAGCAAGTTTTTGCTGTATCCACGGTGTTTTAGATTGCAGCAAGGCATTTAGCTCGCGCAGGCTGATGCGTGGCGGTGCTGAGACAATAAGGCCATCACTGCTGATTCGCAAGCCTATGCTGCGACGTCTGCTAGTACGTTTTAGGGTGTAGGCAATCGTGCTGCCATCTTCTAGCAAAATGGCATTGGTGGTCATAGTTGCGGTAGCCTAGCCATTTCTTGCTCGATCCAGCTTTCCACTTGCTGATTGAGCGCATCTGGTTTTAAGCCTGTTGTCGCGATTGGCTTGCCTATGCTCAATGTAATCAAGCCTGGCTTTTTCACGAACGCATTCTTGCCCCAAAACTCGCCTGCATTATGGGCAACAGGGGTCACTTGTGTCTGGGTATGGGTAGCAAGCCAGGCGCCACCGATATGATATTTACCTTTTTCCCCTGGTGATACACGTGTGCCTTCAGGGAATATCACCACAAAAAAGCCTTTCTTCAGGCGGTCTTTCCCTTGGGACACCATCTGCTTCAATGCTTCACGACCAGCACTGCGTTGAATCGCAATGGGTGAAGTCATTGCTAGGCCCCAACCAAAGAAAGGCACCCAAAGCAGTTCGCGCTTAAGCACCCAAACTTGCGGTGGAAATATCTGTTGGAGCGCCAGTGTTTCCCAAGCGGATTGATGCTTACATAAGATGATGCCAGGTTCGGCTGGGATGTTTTCTAGACCAATCACGCGATAGCGAATGCCGCAGGTTACGCCAAGCCACCAGAGCATGATACGTGACCAACCGCTTATAATTTTGTAACGTCTGATCGATGGCAATGGAAACGTCAGCATAGCAATTACGGCATAAATTGGCGTCACTATCCACATGCCCAGCGTAAATAAAAAAGACCGTAACCACAGCATATTCAGGTGCTTAGTCCTCTTCCGCGATGATCCGTTGCGCTGCTTCTGCCAAGTTAGCGCAGACCCAGGTGTTATCAGGCAAGCCGCCGTTTGCCAATGTAGTCTCGCCTTTGCCAGTCAGCACCAATATCGGCTGCGCACCGCGAGCCACGCTGGCTTGCAAGTCACGTAGCGAATCACCCACACTTGGCACGCCCTTGATATCCACCCCAAAACGCCGTGCGATTTCATCCACCATGCCAGACTTAGGCTTGCGGCATTCACACTTGGCCTCAGCCGCATGTGGGCAATAGAACAAGGCATCAATACGGCCACCGATTTGTGCTAATGCGCGATACATCTTGTCGTGGATACTATTGAGCGCAGCCATGTCAAACAGTCCTCGACCTATGCCAGATTGATTGGTCGCCAGTGCGATGCGGTAACCATGCTGGTTCAGCAATGCAATCGCTTCTAGGCTGCCTGGAATAGGGATCCATTCGTCAGGAGCCTTGATGAACTGGCTGCTATCTTTGTTGATCACACCATCACGGTCGAGGATAACGAGTTTCATGGGTTTCCTAGATACTCCAAGTCGCTAGCTTGCTAACTTGGAGAGGTCGGCGACGCGATTCATGGCTTGGTGCAGTTGAGATAAAAGTGCCAAGCGATTAGCACGTAAATCTTTATCTTCTGCATTGACCATGACACCGTCGAAAAAAGCATCTACTGGCGTTTTAAGGGCGGCTAAGGCCTGTAAGGAGGCCGTGTAATCACCATTATCAAAAAACTTGTCAGCCTCTGGCTTGACCTTCTTGAGCGCGAAAGCCAAATCTTTTTCAGCGCTTTCTTGAAGCAGCAAATCATTTACTTTTGTTTCAATGGCAGACTCTGATTTCTTCAGAATATTACCAACACGTTTGTTGGCAGCGGCTAAGCTAGGTGCTTCTGCCAATGAAGCAAAAGCACGTACTGCGGAGAGACGGCTGGCAACGTCAGTCAATCGTTGTGGGCGTAGGGCAAGAACGGCTTCAATTTCTTGTGGGCTATAGCCTAATTCGCGTAAATAGCCAGACAGGCGCTCATAGAAGAAATCGGAAAGTATGGTTGGTGTTTCAAGAGCAAAGAAAATTGTTGATGTTGCGCCACCAACTTGATTAATTTCCTCTAGAGCATCAGCCCCCGTAAGTTGGTCATATGCGAGATTAAGTAAGTCATCAAGTTCTAGATCTAGTTTGCCATCAACTAGAATCCGAATCACCCCTAAAGCATGGCGACGAAGCGCAAATGGATCTTTATCGCCAGTGGGGATGTTACCAATCCCAAACATGCCTACCAAGGTTTCCAGTTTGTCCGCAAGAGCTACACAAATGCCCACTTGGTTTCGTGGTAAATCATCCCCAGAGAACCGTGGTTTATAGTGATCTTCAATCGCCTCGGAAATTTCATTACCCAAACCATCATGTTTTGCATAATAGCTGCCCATGATGCCTTGTAACTCTGGAAACTCACTGACCATATCAGTTAATAAGTCAGCTTTTGCCAACATAGCGGTTTTGTCAGCTGCAATTGCTAGAGCTTCGCCACCTAATTTTTGTCCAATAGCCTGAGCTATTGCTCGCACTCGTTGTATGCGTTTGCCCTGAGAACCAAGTTTGTTGTGGTAGACCACTTTATCCAAACCCGGCACACGCGATTCCAGCGTCCTTTTACGGTCTTGGTCGAAAAAGAATTTAGCATCGGCTAAACGTGGGCGTACGACACGTTCATTGCCGCCAATCACGGCACTTGGGTCAGCCGGGCTGATGTTGGAAACGATCAGGAATTTATTGGTGAGTTTGTTGTTGGTATCAAGCAACGGAAAATATTTCTGATTAGCCTTCATCGTTAGAATCAGGCATTCCTGCGGTACTTCCAGATATTCGGTTTCAAATTGTCCGAGCAGTACATTGGGGCGCTCAACCAGTGCGGTTACTTCATCCAGCAGGGCGTCATCGTCAATCGGTTTCAGGTTCTCTTTTGCCGCTGCTGCATTCAGTTGACGCACAATTTCGTCGCGGCGTTCCTCAAAACTGGCAATCACTGCGCCTTCGGTCTTGAGTTGTTCGCTATAGCTGTCGGCATCTTTTAGTGTGATGGTTTCTACTTTAGCTTCAAAGCGGTGACCGTGAGTGGTATTGCCTGCCTGTAGGCCGAGTGTATTGATTGCGACCACATCTCTACCATGCAGGGCTACCAAGCCATGTGCTGGGCGCACGAAATTGACGTTGCTCCAGCCATCGGCGAGTTGATAAGTCATGACCTTGGGAATAGGCAGTTTGGCTAATGCTTCATCCAAGGCTTTTTGAAGGCCTTCAGCCAGTTGCGCGCCAGTTTGCACAATATCCAGAAACAGTGATTCAGCCTTGCCATCGTTTTCACGTTTCAGCTTGGGAATCGCAGACTCATCAGTGCCCAATGCCGTAAGCCTTTTGAGTAGGGCGGGGGTGGCATTCCCAGCAGCATCAAAACCCACTGTCACTGGCATTAGCTTTTGCGAGAGCGCTTTATCGGCGGCCTGTGCAGGCACTTGCGTAATATGTGCAGCCAAGCGGCGTGGTGAGGCGTAGGCAGTGACTTTGGAGTCAGTCTCAGTTAAGCCTTGTGATTTAAGCGTTTCAAATAGTACGGAAGAAAAAGCCTCGCCCAGCTTCTTGAGCGCTTTCGGCGGCAACTCTTCTACGAATAACTCTACTAATAGGTTCTTGGTACTCATGCTGCTGCCTTCTTTTCAATCTGTGCCAACACTTCATCTGCCCAAGCTTTAGGGGCCATGGGGAAGCCAAGTCTGGCGCGGCTATCCAAGTAGCTGGCCGCTACTGAGCGTGCCATGTTGCGGATGCGGCCTATGTAGGCGGCACGTTCGGTGACCGAAATTGCGCCACGCGCATCCAGCAGGTTGAAGGTGTGAGCGGCTTTCAATACTTGTTCATAAGCGGGTAGCGCCAGTTTCTGTTCCATCAGGTACAGCGCTTCTTTTTCGTGACTGCCAAAAGCGCCGAGCAGGAATTCGACATCGCTGTGCTCGAAGTTGTAGGCAGACTGTTCTTTTTCATTTTGCAGGAAGACATCGCCATACTTAACCACGCCATTTTCATGCGATGAATAGATGAGGTCATAGACGTTATCCACGCCTTGCAGATACATCGCCAGACGCTCTAGGCCATAAGTGATTTCGCCTGTGATTGGCTTACAATCGATGCCGCCAACTTGCTGGAAATATGTGAACTGCGTGACTTCCATACCATTGAGCCAGACTTCCCAGCCCAAGCCCCATGCACCTAACGTTGGGTTTTCCCAGTCATCTTCCACAAAGCGGATATCGTTCTGCTTGAGGTCAAAGCCTAGCGCTTCAAGCGAGCCGAGGTAAAGCTCAAGAATATTGGCTGGTGCTGGTTTCAGTACTACTTGGAATTGATAGTAATGCTGCAAGCGATTTGGGTTTTCACCATAACGGCCATCCTTGGGGCGACGGCTAGGTTGTACATAGGCCGCTTTCCATGGCTCTGGGCCGATAGCACGCAGGAATGTAGCCGTGTGTGAAGTACCCGCACCGACTTCCATATCGTAAGGTTGAAGCAGCGTGCAGCCTTGTTTATCCCAGTATTGTTGCAGGGTGAGAATGATTTGTTGAAATGTCAGCATGCTACCTCGGTAAACCTACTATTCAGCTTATCTGCTTGCCTTGATTTTTGTATTGCAAGCGATTGCGTTGGAATGTGCAAAGGGCTTGATTTTACTTCTTTTTACGACCCCACAAAAGGGCAACCGACAGGAATAAAACGATTAAAGTCGGCCAGTTGCCAAATCGCACATAAGGCGTGGTGCCGATATAGCCTTGGGCTTGGCCTTGTAGTGTGCCAGTGGTGAAATGGGGCAGGGTTGAAACAATGCTGCCATCGCGGTTGATAATGGCCGTTGCGCCTGTATTAGTCGCGCGTAACATCATGCGGCCAGCCTCCATTGCGCGCATTTGCGACATTTGCAAATGCTGGTAAGAGGCGAGTGATTGGCCGTACCATGCATCATTGCTGGCATTGACTAGCAAAGTGGCTGATGGCAATTGATGGATGATCTCCTCGCCAAATACGTCTTCATAGCAAATATCCACAGCGACTTTTTGCCCAGCGATATTCATAGGTTGTGGGTGACTATCTCCACGCGATAAATCGGTGAGGGGAATATTCAGCCAGTCACGGTAAATCCAGCCAAAAACCTGCTTTAAGGGAATAAATTCGCCAAAAGGCACCAAGTGAAACTTGCGGTAACTTTGCGTTTGCTCTGAACCATAGCTCAGCATGCTGTTGTAATACTGCTCGTTTTCATACTCAACTGCACCGATCAGCATGTCTCCCTGATTATTTTCAGCGTGTGTTTTTAGCAACTCAAGATAGTTGGGCGGCACTTCGTTGATGAGCATGGGTAGGGCAGTTTCAGGCATCACGATCAGTTTTGCACTGGATTGTGTGGCCAGTGAATAGTATTGGTCTAGCGTACGCTGAACTTGAGCAGCATCCCATTTGATGTCTTGCGCGATGTTGCCTTGCAGCAGGGCCACGCTGATTGGCTCGCCGCTGGGTTGAGTCCATGGTACTAATTTGAGCAAACCACCACTGACCCATAATACGAGTAACGCCAGCGCTGCTTTTTTGCGAGTATTTTTATTAAGTAGTAACAACAATAGACTAGCAGATAGAGCGGTAACCAGCGATAAGCCATAAGCGCCAACGATAGGCGCAAAGCCAGCTAATGGGCTGTGGGGTACTTGTGAGTAACTTACATTGATCCAGGGAAAGCCAGTAAATATCCAGCTGCGTACCCATTCAGCCAGTACCCATAATACTGGGGCAGCAATCAGTACATGGCTGGTTTTTTTGCTAAGCCAGCCAGCCACTGTGGGGAATAAGGCGAGAAAAGCACAAAAGGTGAAGGTGGCAAAACCAGCCATCCAAAATGGCATGCCACCAAAATCATGCAGGCTCACGTAAATCCAGGAGACACCCGTACAAAAGAACCCGAGGCTAAAGCTATAAGTGACTAGCGACGCTTGTTTGGGTGAGGCGGTTTTGTAAATCAAGTAAAAAAGGCCAGCCAGAGCTAATGGCGTAATGGGGAAAAGATAAAACGGCGCATACCCTGCGATTGAAATACTGCCTAGTAACAGCGAGAAAAAGCAGCTTAGGGGCAAACTGCTATGCACACTATTGTTTGATTTGAAAAAAGGTAGTTGCAAAAATATCTCCATCACCAGTATAAATAGGCCAACAGTCTTTGCGCATTATAGCGATTGCGCTAAGCTTGCTGTGTTTCAGATTGATGTTCGATTAATTTTGGAGGAGTTATGTTTAAAGAATTTAAAGCGTTTGCCATGCGTGGCAATGTGGTTGATATGGCTGTGGGTATTATCATCGGTGCGTCATTCGGCACCATTGTGAAATCATTGGTGGATGACATCATCATGCCACCGATCGGTATGGTGCTTGGTAATGTGGATTTCAGCAATCTGTTCATTGTGCTGAAAGAAAGCGCAACCGTTGCAGGCCCCTATGCTTCAGTTGCCGCTGCCAAGGCTGCTGGTGCGGTTACCTTGAATTACGGGCTGTTCGTGAATTCATTAGTGAGTTTCACGATTGTCGCTTTCGCGGTATTTATGTTGATTCGCACCATTCAGCGATTAAAAATCGATGCGGGTCCAGCGCCTGCGACCCCAGAAGATGTTCTGCTTTTACGTGAGATTCGCGACTCATTGAAGAAATAAGCGCTGTTGCGTATCAGCTTGAACAAATAAAAAAGGCGGTTAATCCGCCTTTTTTATTTTAGCTAAACACCCTGTTAGATTTGTGGGGTAAAAGCTGGCAATGCTGGTTCAGCTTGCGGCTCAATCGGAACAGATTTAGATGTTGGCTGGTCAGTGCCATCATGGTTCATAAAGACCACCATCACGACTTTGTCGTCGATAAAATCAAGCTCAGTGGTTTCGTAGGTTTTACCTTCTGGGGTTGTGTTGATGTTGTGATATTGCCAGATTGAGGCAACTACTTTGCCTGCATCTTCAATATCATCTTTTTTTGCTGGCTCACCAAATTGCGCAACAATCTTGGCTTTCTCAACGCCTGCAGTCATGGCATCAACAAATTCTTTTTCTACGGTGGGGATTTTGCTGCTGGAAGAAGGTTCGCTGGCATCGGCAATCGCAGTGCCAGACAACGTAATAAATAAGGCTAGTAATAACGGTTTCATAAGCTGCACTCCCCAATCAAATAAGTTGATATAAACAAATCTATAATTGAGAGTAAGGCGCTTAGGAATAGTTCCAGAGGCCTTGCCCTATGCTACTTCATCCATTATATGCGCTTAATCTTCAGCGGTGGAAATGTCTTCATCGGGCACTTCAACCAGCATGGAATGTAAGCGCCTGCTATCAGCGCGAAGTACGCTGAATTTAAGTTTATCTATACTGATCTCTTCGCCACGTTTGGGCAGGTGGCCAAATTTATTGACGACCAGGCCGCCAATAGTAGAAAACTCTTCATCGCTGAATTCTGTATTCAGGGCTTCATTGAAGTCAGCAATCTCGGTCAGGGCTTTGACGCGGTAGCGGCCTTGGTCATCACGGATGATGTTGTCTTCGGTTTCATCAAAGTCGTATTCATCTTCAATATCACCAACGATTTGTTCCAGCACGTCTTCAATCGTCAGCATGCCGGCGACACCGCCGTATTCGTCAACGACAATCGCAATATGGTTGCGGTTATTACGGAAATCCTTGAGCAATACATTCAGGCGTTTTGATTCTGGGATAAATACGGCAGGGCGCAACATGTCACGCACTTCAAATTCTTCACCTGCGTAATAGCGCAGTAAATCTTTGGCTAGTAATATGCCGATGACGTGGTTCTTATCATCATCAATCACAGGAAAGCGCGAGTGCGCGGTTTCGATCACGAAAGGGATGAATTTTTCTGGTGGGTCGGTAATGTCGATCACGTCCATTTGCGAGCGTGGAATCATCACATCACGCACTTGCAGCTCGGATACTTGTAGTACGCCTTCTATCATCGCCAGCGCGTCTGCATCGAGCAGGTTTTTTTCAAATGAGCTATGCAACAACTCAATCAGTTGCTCGCGATCTTCTGGCTCTCTTAGCAGGAAATGGCTCAGGCGTTCCAGCCAGGGGGATTTTTCGGCTTCAGCCATTTCAGGTGTTCTCGCTCAGGCTATTGTCAGCCAAATAAGGGTCAGGATAGCCAAGTTTCATGACAATTTCAGTTTCTATACTTTCCATCAGCTCGGCTTGCGCCTCTATTTCGTGGTCGTAACCATGCAGGTGTAATACCCCATGCACAGTCAAATGCGCAAAATGCGCCTTGAGTGATTTATTCTGGGTGGCTGCTTCTGATGCAACTACTGGTGCGCAAATCACAATATCGCCCATTAAGTGCGGTTCTTCGGTCAGTGGAAAAGTCAGCACATTGGTCGCGTAATCTTTGCCGCGATAAGCCTTATTTAATTCACGGCCTTCTGCTTCATCAACAATGCGCAAAGCAATCTCGCTATCTACTCTTAACGCCTTGCGTACCCATTTCTTGAATTCGGCAGCGGTTGGCAGGTTTTCTGCGTCACTTGCGTATTGAACCTGCATTGATAATTTTGGCATGGCCGACTGTGGCGCTTTAGCCTTGGTTGGTTTAGTTGTTGAGGTTTTCGGCTCAGGTTCGGCTTGCATCAATTTCTGCCTTGCTGTCGGTCAGTATCGTGCGGTTGCGCATGTTTTTCAGCATCGTACTGTTCATATGCATTGATTATTTTTTGTACTAGCGGATGACGTACGACGTCTGCAGAAAGGAAGTGCGTAAAGGCAATTCCTCGTACATCTTTCAATATTTTTTGTGCTTCAATCAGGCCACTTTTCTGACCGCGGCCCAAGTCGATTTGCGTCACGTCGCCCGTGATGACAGCCTTGGTACCAAAGCCTATGCGCGTGAGAAACATCTTCATCTGTTCAGGCGTGGTGTTTTGCGCTTCGTCCAGAATGATGAAGCTCTGGTTCAGCGTACGGCCACGCATATAAGCGAGTGGGGCGACTTCAATCGCGCCGCGCTCAAACATTTTATTGACGGTATCGTAGCCAGCAAGATCATAAAGCGCATCGTAGAGTGGGCGTAGATAAGGGTCTACCTTCTGTGATAAATCACCAGGGAGAAACCCAAGTCGCTCACCAGCTTCAACTGCGGGGCGCACGAGTACGATCTTTTTGACCAAATCACGGGTTAATGCATCTACCGCGCTGGCAACAGCAAGATAGGTTTTGCCTGTACCTGCGGGGCCAATGCCAAAGGTAATGTCAAAATCCTGTACTTGTTGCAGATAGCTTACCTGACGAGGGGTACGTCCATGCAAATCCTGACGGCGTGTCATCAGTACAGGCATGCTGGTGCTGATGATTTCATCGGGGTTGAGTTTATCCAGTTCCACTAGGCCTAGTTGCACTTCTTCTAGGCTAATTGGCTTTTTGGAGCGCGCGTAAAAGCTTTCCAATAACTGGGAAGCAAGCCGCATATTTTGCGTGTCGCCAGATAGCCGGAAATGCGCGCCACGTCTAGCAATGCCAACGTCCAGCGCATCTTCAATCTGTTTCAGGTTTTCATCCAGCGCGCCGCAAAGGTTTGCCAAGCGATGGTTGTCTTCAGGTTTTAAGGTGATTTCCATAAGCTTTATTCAGCCAATGCACCGCGCAGGCTGTGGCTGCGGGCTTCAGTGATGGTAACGTTTGCGAATTGGCCAATCAATTTAAGGTTGCCAGCGAAATAGACAATACGATTATTCTCTGTGCGGCCAGCCAGTTCATTGGCATCCTTGCTTGAGACATGCTGCACTAGCACGCGCTGGGTGCTGCCAATCATGGACTCGCTGATTTTTTTGACTTGCGCTTCGTTAGCCGCTTGCAGGCGGTTCAATCGTGCCATTTTCACATCATCTGGTGTGTCATCCGCCAAGTAAGAGGCTGGTGTCCCTGGGCGTGGGCTATAGAGGAAGCTGTAACTCAGGTCAAACCCAACATCCTCAACCAGTTTCATCGTAGCCTCAAAATCCGCATCTGTTTCACCAGGGAAGCCAACGATGAAGTCAGATGTGATGGACATGTCAGGGCGGACAGCGCGCAGTTTGCGTATGGTCGATTTGTATTGCAGCACGGTGTAATTGCGTTTCATCGCCATCAACACGCGATCTGAACCAGCCTGTACTGGTAGATGCAGATGCGAGACCAGCTTTGGTGTGTGCGCAAAACAATCAATCAGTGCCGCGCTCATTTCATTGGGGTGCGAGGTAGTGAAACGGATGCGTTCGATCTCTTCGATTTCAGCGATGTATTCAATCAGCAAGGCTAGGTCTGCTTCCTCACCATCCGCAGTTTCACTGCGATAGGCATTTACATTCTGGCCGAGCAGGGTAATTTCCTTAACGCCTTGCGCTGCAAGTTGTGCCGCTTCGGTCAATATGTCCTGAAACGGTCGTGAAACTTCATCGCCGCGAGTATAAGGCACCACGCAGAAAGTGCAGTATTTGCTGCAGCCTTCCATGATAGAAAGAAATGCCGCCGCGCCTTCAACGCGTGGCGGCGGCAGGTGGTCAAACTTTTCTACTTCAGGAAAGCTAATGTCCACTTGTGAAATGCCAGTGGATTGTTTGGTCTTGATCATCTCTGGTAGGCGATGCAGTGTTTGTGGGCCAAAGACAACATCTACATAAGGCGCGCGCGCGATGATGTTCGCGCCTTCCTGACTAGCGACACAACCACCTACGCCGATGACTAAGCCAGGTTTGTTTTGCTTTAACGGAATAAAACGCCCAAGGTGGCTAAACACTTTTTCTTGCGCTTTTTCGCGCACGGAACAGGTGTTGAGCAGGATGACATCGGCATCTTCCACATTCTCGGTTGTCTCCATGCCATCGGTGGCATGTAGCATATCCATCATGCGTGAGGAGTCATACTCATTCATCTGGCAGCCGAAAGTCTTGATAAAAACTTTCTTGGGTGCTGAGTTGCTCACAACTAAATCGTCGATTTTATGATCGGTACTCATGGCTAGATTAAAGCCATGAAGTGAGGGCGCAGATGGATGTTTAGATTAGGGCAGTGTGGGTAAGGGTGCAAAATATCTTTTAAAACAGAATGCTAAGTATCAATTGTAGCTTAGCTGCATGTAATTGCCAATTGTCCTTGCTTGGCTGTGACGTTATGCAGCTGATTCTGTGTCTTGAATCAAGCTCCAGTTTTTCTCGTAAAAGCATACCTAAAAAGTATATTCGGTACATAAGTTAAAACAATCAAAGCCGCTGCGAGTAACAGGAATAGCCAGCGTACGGAATAAGCCGTGACAAAACTGGCGGCTGGCTTCTGCTGCTGCACATAGTTGTAGAAATCAGGCTTATCAGCACCTTCTATGTATTGACCGCCAATCTCAGTTGCCAATGACTTGAGATATTCGTCATCCAGTTGCGATAGATAGCGATCATATTCGGCGTAAGCTACTACTGGGTCCGGATCATCCTTACTGGTATCGCTATAAGTCACGCCTACTGCGCCAGCCGAGTTTTCCTTGGCATCTGACGACCAGAAACCGACCCATTTATCATTCGAGTTATAGCGTGGTATAGGCACGGGTTCGTGGCCGCCGACACCGACAAAAGTCACGTTCTTGCCGATCTGCACGCCGCTTAAGTCCAGCTTGTTGATGGCATTGACCTTGGGCGCTTCATCGCCATCGGTGAAGAACAATAATTGAGCAGGTGCATTCAATGAATCGAATACGGTACTGGCGGCTTTAACACCAAAGCTCAAACGGCTGTTGCCGCGCCAGCCCATACGCCATTCGAGGTGATCGATAGAATCATTGATGACGTCATAATTAGCGCAGACTTCCAGTGGCATAAATAGCAAAGCCACATCTTCAGCGGCAAATACACCGAGGCTGATATAAGTACCACAGGGTGAAGTCTCGACGATTTTTTTCATTAACTGGCGGGTATAAGCCATGCGGCTGACATTCTGTTTGTTCAACTGTACGTCTTCCGCATTCATGCTTTGCGAAACATCAGCCAGCAGCAGGTAATTATGCACTTCTTGCCGTAGCTGTATCTGCGGTTTGAAGATCGCTAGCAATAACAGCAACACTGCGCCTACGTAGAGTGCTGCTTCGTAGTTATCCTGCAGGAAAGCCAATACTTTTTTCATGGCAAACCTACCGGAATGTTGCTGAGCTCCATGCCAGACTGCTCTTTCTTTGCATTGACCATATTTTCTGGCAGTAATGAAAGCAGCAGGCTCAGGTTGAATTTCGCCAGGCGTGAATCAGGATGCAGACGAAGCGCTTGCTGGTAAGCCACTTTGGCCTGCGAGAAATCGTAGCGTGCTTCATCTTTCAGTTTGCCGTCATCATTGACGCGACGGTTGAGGCCAGACTTGAACAGGTTATTGCCAATATTGAACTGGATCTTGGCTTGGTCACTTTGTGATAGGGTGGTTTCCAGTAACTGGCTATAGGTCTGTACTGCGTGCTTGAAATCTTCATGCAGGCCTAACTGGTAAGCCGCAGCAAATTTCTGCTGCATGGGATAAGCATCATCATTGATCAGTTGGCCTTGTCGCAGCGCGTGGTTAATGCCATCGATTTTCTTTAGTTGATAGGCTTCATAAACCGCGCCAGCGATGCCAATAACCAGCACCAGTGCCAACAATATATTCTTCTGTTTTATGCGGCTTCCCATGAATGCACCCTTAGATTTTTAATGATTAATATGAATATGCTGCACAGCAAGGCAAATACGATCAGGTCGCGTGAATAATCGTGACCAGGAATAGCAACGCTGTACTGGATCACGTTCTTTTCTCGCGCATCAATGTCCTGAATCGCAGATTGCAAAGCCGTTGGATTATCAGCCTCGTAAGCCTTGTATTTGATTTTCAATGACTTGAAAAACAGGTCAAGCTCAACCGCTGCTGGAGCCATGCCTTCGGCGTATTCGTTCTTGGAGAAAATACTGACATCGTCCGGCTCACGCAGCACGATCCAATAAAGGTTGAGGTGTTTTTTGGTCAGCTCGTCCTGAATTCTGGCTTTGACCCTAGGGCTTAACTTACCAGCGCCATCTGACAGCAAAATAATCGCCCTTGAGCCCGAACTCTGAATGTTGTCGAACAACACCACTGCTTCGGTAATGCCTGCACCGATATTGGTCTGGTTGATGCCAGAACTGGTGGCAGCATTGATTGCCGAATGAATGGCATCGCGATTCGGCGTGATTTTGATGCCATACAGTGCAGAGTTGGTGAAAGCGACCACACCCATCATGTCGTCTGGCCGTGAATCGATGAATTTGGTGATCAAGCGTCTTGCTGCGGCCGACTTGATTTCAGCGGCACGCCCACTGGTGCTGTCGCCTGCGAATGGGTGATCCATGCTCACGCTGCGGTCAATCACCATCACCGTCTGCGCGCCTTTGCCAACCTTCAGCACATTCTGGTCAGGGCCATGGGGCGCGGCAATGGCGAATACGATGCTGGCCAGTAGCAACGAGGTGATGATCTTGATTGCCAGGTTGAAACGATCAGAAAACACATCTTCAGGAATAATCTCATTCCATGAATACATCTGCCCCTGATGGCTTTTAAGCCAGAACGGTATATAGGCGATAGGCAGCAATAAAAGCGCCCAAGGGTTAATAAAGCTCATTAGACGCCTCGCTCACAATCTCTTAATTGCTTGCTGAATATGAGTAGTTGCTGCAGATACGCAGCCTGGTCATTTTTCTGCTCAGTGAATAGGGATTTGTTTGAGCTATCGAAAAAGGATTCTATGTCTTTTTTTAGATTGCCATATTGCGGATGCTTGGCGATAAAGCGATCAATGTCTGTTGCGAACAAGCTGGCACCATAGACTTTGTTGAATGCCTCATGGAGATGCAACAGCGCATTTTTCGGATTGGCTGGGGTTTTTGCGGCACGTTTGAGTTGGCGATAGGCTTGGGAAAATGCGCCGCCCATATAAGGCAGCCAGCGTCTATCAGCATTCATATAAACAAGTCCGACGGCCGCTATCAACAGGCAGGCTACAAACAGCGCAAATCTAATCTGGTATTGGCTTACATCAACCAGCGTTGGCTTTTGCTGCGGCTGTAGATTCTGTTTGGCAATATCAATTGTGCCTGCTACCAATGGCGCAAACCAGAAACGCCATACGGGAAGGTTAATCGAGAGGGCGGCAGATCCACCACTAAAAGCGAAGCTTTCTGCTGGTAGTTGCATGACGGTTGGCGCTGCTGAGTGAGCAAACACCTGATAAGTCAGGTCTATTTTATACACGGTTTTATCACTGCTTTTGCTATTACTCACTTTGATTTCTGCTAGCTCAATGCCATTGTTGTTACTGCCCTTAGTAGGCAATGAGTTGGGTGAAAGCTGGTAGGGCTGAGTGGCAACAAGCTCAACCTGTCTGTGCAATACATCGCCGATGTGGATGCCTATTGATTGTGATGGATTGCTGATTTTAAGCAGGCTAATTGGAGATTCTTCCTGTGCTTGCAAGTTAGTATTTAGCAGGCTTAGTCCAGTAAGAATAAAGAGTTTAATCATCAGGTTTTTCATAGGCTCATGTATTGCTCGAAATAGTGGGTCATGGTTTCTGGCTTGAATTCAGCGTTGAGATAAAGTGCGGGGCTGTCGAATTTTAGGAACAAATGTTCGAGTGCCTGCTTTCTGGCTTCAAAAGCAGCGATGAATTTGGCGCGTATTGATTCGCGGAAAAAAATACTACGGTTAAGGCCAGTTTCTGGGTCAATCAGGTTGCCGAAACCGAACTTGGGTAGTCGGGCATATTCCTTTTCATCCCATAGAACGACTGGCACGATCTGGTGCTGCGACATCATGTTCATTGCCTGCTCTATCAGCGCCAATGGCATATGAAAATCCGATATCCAGAACACCAGGCCTTTGTTCTGGCTGAGGTATTGCGGCACTTGTAGAACGCCCTCGGCACCTACATTCATCTTTTTATGCGCTTCTAGTGCCGCGATAATTTCATAAGCCTGATGCACGTGCAGGCTCAAGGGCATGGTCAGGTCTTCCAGTACATGCTGGTCGTAGGCGATGAAGCTGAATACGTCGCCTGCCTCATAGGCCGAGGAGGCAATGGATGCTGCTACCTGCATTGCTGTATTCAGCTTGCGTTGCTGGCCGCTGAACTGCAT
>DATHWP010000107.1:0-9573 GCA_035460505.1 Methyloradius sp.
ACAGACTTGATGGCAAGCAGTCTGGATATTGCGCGTTTTGAGGCGCAGATTGCCAAAGAGCAGGACGAATACCAGAAGCGCCCCAAGCGTAAATATATAGGGGCGCGTACGCAGGAGTATCGGTTTGCCACGTATGTGGAAGCCTGGCGACAAAAGGTGGAGAAAATAGGTAACCTGAATTATCCAGAGGCCGCCAAAAGCCAGAAACTCTATGGACAGTTGCGCATGACGGTGAATATCAAATCGGACGGCAGCATTGAGAATATTTCCATAGACCAGAGCTCGGGTTCTAAAGTGCTGGATGATGCTGCTAAAAACATTGTCACCATGGCGGCGCCTTATGCTGCCTTCCCTGACGATATACGCAAAGATACCGATATTCTTGGCATTACCCGCACCTGGACATTTACCAAGCAAGATAGCTTGGCGACCGAACAATAGCGGAACAAAGCTAATTTAAGGATGTACTTATGAGTTATTTTCAGCACCACGTATTTTTTTGTTTAAATCAGCGCGATAAAGGTGAGGCATGTTGTGCCAATCTAGGCGCAGAAGATGCCTTTAACCACATGAAGTCCCGGGTTAAAGCACTAAAGCTAGGTAAAAATCACGAAGTACGCATCAACCGCGCAGGTTGCCTAGACCGCTGCGAACTTGGCCCAGTGATGGTGGTTTACCCAGAGGCCATTTGGTATCAATTTGTGGATAATGACGATATTGATGAGATTATCGAATCGCATCTGGTGAATGGCAAACCCGTTGAACGACTGATGGTCTAGCTAGTCTTCAGCCCAATACTCTTTGTATCTCCGCTTTAAGTTTTGCAGCCGTAGCTGCATCCAGTTGCTGTGGTAATACCTCCCGAATACTGCCTGACCATATCGGGTTAGGAAAATTTCTGTCTTCTTTATAACGTGGAATCACATGCCAGTGCAGATGTGGCGTCATGTTACCCAGGCTCGCCAAGTTTATCTTTTCTGGCTGCAAAACATCCCGTAGCACCTGTTCCACCGCAAATACTGTGGCCATCAGCCGTTCTCTATCTTTGATTGATAGATCACTCATTTCTTTTATGTGCTGGTTGAGTATCACACGGCAAAAGCCCGGGTAATCAGCATCCTCAATCCGTACTACACGGCAAAAATTGTCTTGCCACAGCAGTTCGCCGCCTGGTGTTCTGCATAACTCACAACTATTCAAATTGATTACCTCACGTAGTTTTCAGGAGCAGCGCCTGTTTCATCTTTACGGAATTTTTACACATTTACAGCAAGTCATTACGAATTCTTTATTTTGATCTACGTAAGCTGTGCACTCGTTATTGCGTCTTGGCTAGAAATTGTAAGGAGACATGATGAGTGCAATTCCAGATTCGTTATTAGTGGTTGGTTATTTCGTGGCTATTTATCTAGTGGCCGTGGCCTGTATTTACCTTGGGGGAAAGAAATGAGCTTTATCACGATTTTAAGCGGCATTGTCAGTGTGCTGCTGCTGATTTACCTGTTGTACGCCTTGATCAAGCCGGAGAATTTTTAATGAACGCCAACACACTCATTCAGTATGGTTTGTATTTCGTCACCATATTGCTACTGACCAAAACCATGGGCATTTTCATCGCGCGCGTGATGGAAGGCAACACCCCTTTACTTAGCAAAATTTTCGGGCCAGTGGAGCGATTGTTCTACAAAATAGGTGGCGTCGATGCAAGTGCCGAAATGGACTGGAAGCGTTACACGATTGCGCTCCTGGTATTCAATACGCTGGGTATTCTGGTGTTGTTTTTGTTGCAACGCCTGCAATTATCATTGCCGCTTAATCCGCAGCAATTCCCCGCAGTGAGTGTAGATTCTTCATTTGATACCGCCGTCAGCTTCATCACCAATACCAACTGGCAGGGCTATGCGGGTGAAACCACCATGAGCTATTTCACGCAAATGGTTGGCCTCACTGTTCAGAACTTCCTTTCCGCTGCGACAGGTATTGTGGTCGTCATCGCCCTGATTCGCGGCTTTGCGCGCCATTCGGTGAAAACCATCGGCAATTTCTGGGTGGATCTCACACGTTCCACTTTATATATCCTGTTGCCACTGTCATTGGTATTGGCTGCTGTATTCATGAGCCAAGGCGTTATCCAGAACTTTAGCGCTTACCAGGATGTTGCTACGCTTGAAACGACTGCCTATCAAGTACCCAAACTGGATGATGCGGGTAACCCTTTAAAGGACGCGACTGGTAATCCTGTGTTTGATAACTTGACTACCAAAACACAGACCCTCGCCATGGGGCCAGTGGCTTCGCAAGAATCCATCAAAATGCTGGGTACCAACGGTGGCGGCTTCTTTAATGCCAATTCGGCACATCCTTATGAGAACCCAACGCCATTCACCAATTTCTTGCAGATGGTGGCGATCTTCCTGATACCTGCTGGTCTTTGTTACACCTTTGGCTTGATGGTGGGCGATAAACGCCAGGGCTGGGCAGTGTTTGCTGCCATGGGACTTATCTTTGTCGTGATGGCTGGTGTGCTGGTGGTGTCTGAACAGGCGGGCAACCCTGCATTTACCGCAGTTGGCATCGACCAGTCCAGTTCACTGACACAGGCGGGCGGCAATATGGAAGGCAAGGAAACGCGTTTTGGTATCGTTGCTTCTTCGCTGTTTGCCACGATTACCACCGCTGCTTCCTGTGGCGCGGTCAATGGCATGCATGATTCCCTGACGCCGATTGGCGGCCTTGTGCCGATGTGGCTGATCCAGCTGGGCGAAGTCGTATTCGGTGGTGTTGGTTCTGGTCTTTATACCATGCTCATCTACGCCATTCTGGCCGTGTTTGTCGCGGGTTTGATGATAGGCCGCACGCCTGAATATCTGGGTAAAAAGATCGAGATATTCGAGATGAAGATGTCATCCATCATCATCCTGGTTACACCTGTGCTGGTGCTGGTAGGTACAGCCATCGCGGTGATGGTTGACCCTGGTAAAGCAGGCATTGCCAACCCAGCCGCGCATGGTTTCAGCGAAATTCTGTATGCCGTGTCGTCCGCTGCTAATAACAACGGCAGTGCATTTGCTGGGCTTTCTGCAAACACGCCTTTCTATAACACTCTGCTGGCAGTCGCCATGTGGTTTGGGCGCTTCGGCATCATCATCCCCGTACTAGCCATCGCAGGTGCGCTGGCCACTAAAAAGCGCATTCAGCCTGGCCTCGGCACTTTGCCTACGCATGGTCCGCTATTTGTCAGCTTGCTGATTGGCGTGGTGATTCTGGTCGGTGCATTGACCTACGTGCCTGCCCTTGCCCTTGGCCCAGTGGTTGAGCAGTTGATGATGGTTGGCGCTCACTAACACGTGAATAGCGCCAGGCATATTGAAACAATTTCAAAGGATTTAATGATGACCAGAGCAGTAAGTATTGAAGAAAAAATGACCATGTTTGATCCAAAACTGATCAAACCAGCAATCATCGATTCGTTTAAAAAACTGAGCCCGCAAACGCAGTGGCGCAACCCAGTGATGTTTGTCGTTTATCTCGGCAGCATATTGACCACCGTACTGTTTTTGCAGGCGTTATTTGGCAAAGGCGAGGCGCCAGCAGGGTTTATCTTGTTAGTGAGTATCTGGCTGTGGTTCACGGTGCTATTCGCCAATTTTGCCGAGGCCTTGGCAGAAGGGCGTAGCAAGGCCCAAGCTGCTTCGTTGCGCCAATCTAAAAAGAATGTAGTCGCGAAAAAACTAGCTACTGCAAAACGTGATTCAAAAGTGAGCCTGACCGATAGTTTAAGTCTGCGTAAAGGCGACATCATCCTAGTAGAAGCGGGCGATACCATCCCCGCCGATGGCGAAGTGA
The DNA here is from genome assembly GCA_035460505.1 of Methyloradius sp. Lineage (GTDB taxonomy): Bacteria > Pseudomonadota > Gammaproteobacteria > Burkholderiales > Methylophilaceae > Methyloradius. The sequence goes on from DATHWP010000107.1 coordinate 3,847, forward strand.
TTGACGGTATCGCCTCGGTCAATGAATCCGCAATCACGGGGGAATCAGCCCCTGTGATTCGCGAATCAGGTGGAGATTTCAGCGCGGTAACAGGTGGTACCCAAGTCTTATCAGACTGGATAGTTGTACGCGTCACCGTGAACCCAGGCGAGGCCTTTCTGGATCGTATGATTGCCATGGTGGAAGGCGCAAAACGCCAAAAAACACCCAATGAAATCGCGCTGACTATCCTTCTGGTGGCGCTGACCATCGTGTTTTTACTGGCCACCGTCACACTGCTACCGTTCTCGATATTCAGTGTTGATGTGGCGGGTGCAGGGCAGCCAGCAACGATTACTGTGCTGATTTCACTGCTTGTCTGTTTGATCCCTACCACCATTGCTGGTTTGCTTTCCGCGATTGGCGTGGCTGGCATGAGCCGCATGATGCAGGCTAACGTGATCGCTACTTCAGGCCGTGCGGTTGAAGCTGCAGGCGATGTGGATGTATTGCTACTCGATAAAACAGGCACGATTACTTTGGGTAATCGCCAGGCTTCGGCCTTTGTACCTGCTGCTGGGGTTCCAGAAAGTGAACTGGCCGATGTCGCACAATTAGCTTCACTCGCGGATGAAACGCCTGAAGGCCGCAGTATTGTCGTGCTGGCAAAAAATCGTTTCAATTTGCGTGAACGCAATATGCTGACGTTGGGCGCGACTTTCGTACCATTCTCAGCACAAACCCGCATGAGTGGTGTAACCATTGGGGAACGAAATATTCGTAAAGGCGCAGCAAGTGCTATTTGCCAGTATGTGGAATCGCTAGGCGGTACCTTTGCCGATGAAATTACAGTGAAGGTGGATGACATCTCACGCCGCGGTAGTACGCCACTAGTGGTGGCCGATGGCGCTAAAGTGGTAGGCGTGGTCGAGCTTAAAGACATTGTGAAAGGCGGCATCAAAGAGCGCTTCGCCGAGCTACGTGCCATGGGCATCAAGACCATCATGATCACGGGCGATAACCGCCTGACCGCGGCTTCAATCGCGGCGGAAGCAGGGGTGGATGATTTTCTCGCTGAAGCAACGCCAGAGGCTAAGTTAGCGTTGATTCGTGAACATCAAGCCCAAGGCAAGCTGGTGGCCATGACGGGTGACGGCACTAACGATGCGCCAGCGCTGGCGCAGGCCGATGTGGCTGTGGCCATGAATACTGGTACGCAGGCCGCCAAAGAGGCTGGCAATATGGTGGATCTGGATTCCAACCCGACCAAGTTGATTGAGATTGTCGAGATCGGCAAGCAGATGCTGATGACACGTGGCTCGTTGACTACCTTCAGTATCGCTAACGATATCGCCAAGTATTTCGCCATTATTCCTGCTGCGTTTGCCACTACTTACCCGTCTTTGAACACGCTGAACGTGATGCATTTGACCAGCCCCAGCTCAGCGATTTTGTCTGCTGTAATCTTCAATGCGCTGATTATCATGTTCCTGATTCCGCTCGCGCTCAAAGGCATTCCTTATCGCGCAGTTGGTGCAGCCACGCTGTTGCGTCGCAATCTGCTGATCTATGGGCTTGGCGGCATCATCGTGCCATTTGTCGGTATCAAGCTGATTGATGTGGCATTGACGATTATTGGCCTGGTTTAAAGACAACCCTATTTTTTTAAGGAAACATCATGAAATCATACTTACGTCCAGCCATTGCCTTGTTTTTAGGGCTTACCCTGATCACTGGAGCCATCTATCCATTGCTGACAACGGGCATAGGCAAAGCATTTTTCCCGCAACAAACTCAAGGTAGCCTGATCAAAAAAGAGGGCAATGTCGTAGGCTCAACCCTGATCGGCCAGAATTTCACTGGCCCTAAATACTTCTGGGGCAGGCCATCCGCTACAGGGCCTTATCCTAACAATGCAGCAGCTTCTTCTGGTTCTAATCAAGGCCCACTAAACCCTGTGCTGATGGACGCCGTGAATGGCCGTATCGCCGCCCTTAAACAGGCAGACCCAGACAACAAATTGCCAGTACCAGTTGATTTAGTCACCGCTTCCGCAAGTGGATTAGACCCAGAGATTAGCCCCGCTGGGGCTATTTACCAGATTGACCGTGTTGCAAAGACGCGTGGTTTTACACCAGAGCAAGTGACTGAGCTTGTGCAAAAGCACATTCAAGGTCGCCAGTTCGGTATTCTGGGTGAGCCTCGGGTCAATGTGTTGGCTCTCAATATAGCGCTGGATGAAACGTCTACCACGGCAAAATAACGCTTTAGAACTGTTGCCTAAATCCAGCCATATATAGATAGCATATACTTACAAAATGACCGACCAACGCCCTGACCCAGACGAGCTATTGGAGAAACTCCAGCTAGAAGATGCCAAGCAAAAACGCGGCAAGCTGAAGATATTCTTCGGGGCTTGTGCGGGTGTTGGTAAAACCTTTGCCATGCTTTCCGCTGCCCAGGCATTGGCGCGGCAGGGTCTGGATGTACTGATTGGCGTGATTGAAACGCACGGTCGCAAAGATACCGAAGCCCAACTCAATGGGCTGATTCAACTACCATTGAAAACGGTGGAATACCGCGGTCGTACCCTCACTGAATTTGATCTTGATGCGGCCCTCAAGCGTAAACCAGCCCTGATTTTGATGGATGAGCTGGCGCACTCCAATGTTGACGGTTCGCGCCACCCCAAGCGCTGGCAGGATGTTGAAGAGCTATTGGCTGCTGGTATTGATGTTTACAGCACGCTGAATGTGCAGCATCTGGAAAGCCTGAATGACGTGGTTGGCCAGATTACGGGCGTGCGCGTAGCCGAAACCTTGCCTGATAAAGTATTTGATCTTGCCGATGAAGTGACGCTGGTTGATCTTTCCCCAGAAGAACTGTTGCGCCGACTGCAAGATGGAAAAGTCTATATTCCGCAACAAGCTGAGCAGGCGCGCAAAAACTTCTTTCGCAAGGGTAATTTAATTGCGTTGCGTGAAATGGCGCTGCGCAGAACCGCAGACCGCGTAGATGCGCAAATGCGTGAATACCGTGCCGATCAATCTATTCAGCAAGTTTGGCAAGCGCATGATCGTATTTTGGTCGGTGTTGGTTCTGGGCCTGAAGCAGAGCAACTGGTGCGCGTTACAGCAAGGTTGGCAGCCAGCCTTAAAGCTGATTGGTTGGCTGTATATGTGGAAACCCCAGCGCTGCAAAGACTCACGGACCAAGAGCGCAATGCCATCCTCAAAACCATACGTCTGGCGCAAGATTTGGGCGCTGAAACTGCTACGTTGAGTGGCACTGAAATCAGCCGTGTATTGCTAGGTTATGCCCGCAGCCGCAATGTTTCCAAGTTGGTGGTGGGCAAGCCGACGCGTTCATTTTTTTACAGGCTCATCAGCCCCAGTGTGACCGACCGATTGACGCGTGATGCGATTGATGTAGATATTCATATCGTGGTGCGCCAGGCTCAGGATAAAAGTCGCATCAAGCCTGATCATGCCATCAGAACCGCTTTTGGGTTAACGCCTGAACAAGTTAGCCGAACCAAGCGGCGTGGCTATGTGTGGGCGATTACCGTGAGTGCGGCTTCATCTATCGTTGCCCATTTGCTGCTGCAATCGTTTGAGTTGTCTAACCTCATCATGCTGTATCTATTGGGTGTGGTGGTGATTTCAGCCAAATTTGGCCGTGGCCCTGGTATTTTCGCTTCCATACTTAGCGTTTCGGCGTTCGATTTCTTTTTCGTGCCGCCACGATTTTCGTTCTCTATTTCAGATACGCAATACCTACTGACCTTCGCTGTGATGTTCACCGTAGCGCTGGTGATCAGCCAGTTAACCGCCAATTTGCGCTATCAGGCAGTGGTTGCTAATTATCGCGAAAAGCGCAGCCGCGCATTATATGACTTGGGCAAGCAATTGGCGTCAGCACTAACTTCCAGCCATATTGTGGAAATCAGTACGCACCATCTTTCAGGCATATTTCAGTCCAGAATTGCGATTGTGCTACCCGATAGCCAAGACAAACTACACGATCAGGCTGAAGTCGTTCATGCCAGCGATGATGAGGCGCTAGCGGAGCATATTGAAAAAGTCGATAGCGGGATTGCGCAATGGGTGTATGACAACCAGGAGGAAGCTGGTCTGGGCACTAATACGCTACCTTCCAGCGCTCACCTCTATTTGCCGCTCAAGGCACCCATGCGCACACGCGGAGTACTCGTTATTGAGCCAGCCAGCCCAGCGCAGATATTTCTGCCAGAGCAGCGCCAATTGCTTGATACCTTTGCCGCGCAAATCGCCTTGGCGCTGGAGCGTGTGCATTATGTTGAAGTCGCACGCGATGCCTTAGTGAATATGGAATCTGAGCGCTTGAGAAATTCATTGTTAAGTGCGATCTCGCATGACCTGCGCACGCCGCTCACTTCTATATTAGGTATCAGCGGCATATTAAAAGCGCAAAGTGAGCAAAACCCTTTGGTAGCTGTTGAGAATCAGCAATCGATGATCAGCGCGCTACATGAGCAGACTTTCCGTATGCAACAACTGGTCATCAATCTGCTCGATATGGCCCGCTTGCAGTCAGGCAAGATACAGCTCAATCGCCAATGGCAGATGCTGGAAGAAATCGTAGGATCTTCATTACGTATCATGCGGCCAACGCTGGAAAAGCATCAGGTTATGACCAATTTGCCTGACGATCTGCCGCTACTCCAGTTTGATGCAGTGATGCTGGAGCGCGTGCTCTGCAACCTGCTTGATAACGCGTGTAAATACACACCAGAAAATTCCACGATTACTATTTCTGCCCGCCAAAATGGGCAAGATGTCTGGATATTCGTTGCCGACAATGGGCCAGGTTTACCAGCAGGCTTGGGCGATCATATTTTTGATAAATTTACCCGCGGCGAAAAAGAATCCGCCAAGCCAGGTGTGGGTTTGGGGTTATCTATTTGTCAGGCGATAATCCAGGCACACGGTGGTAAGATTTGGGCTGAAACCCAAGCACCGCATGGCGCGATCTTTATCTTTTCTTTACCCTTGGGCAAACCGCCTGCAATGCCGGAGAGCGAAGAATTAAGTAACGCGCTAGAATCGCCAGATGTCTGAACCGCTCGCTAACATTATCGTGATTGAAGATGAACAGCAGATTCGTCGCTTCATCATCACCTCCCTCGAGAATGCCGACCTGCAAGTTCATAGTGCCGAAACTGGCCAACAAGGCCTGATTGAAGTCGGCACGCGCAAGCCTGACACCGTGGTGCTAGACCTTGGTTTGCCAGATATGGACGGCATCGAAATTATCCAGCAAATCCGTAGCTGGAGCACTGTGCCGATTATCGTGCTATCCGCCCGCACGGATGAGGCAGAAAAAGTCAAAGCGCTAGATGCTGGCGCTGATGATTACCTGACCAAACCATTCGGCAGTGCAGAACTGCTCGCTAGAATCCGCGCTCAACTGCGCCGCAGGTCACTTGCAGTGGAGGGTAATAGCAACAACGGCCTATACAGCTTTGGTGAAATCACCGTAGATCTACCCAAGCGCCAGGTATTTCGCGCATCCCAGCTCGTGCATCTCACCCCTATAGAATTCCGATTGCTCGGCATACTCATCAGAAACGCAGGCCGCGTGGTCACGCAGCGCCAACTACTCAAAGAAGTGTGGGGGCCAACGTACGTGGAAAGCAGCCATTACCTGCGGATATATATGGGACATTTAAGGCAAAAACTAGAAGAAGATGCAGCGCAGCCTAAATAC
>DATHWP010000108.1:0-40714 GCA_035460505.1 Methyloradius sp.
AAGAAAAAAGCGCTTAAACAGATACGCGACACCGCGGCTGAACTGCTCAACCTCTATGCGCAGCGGGCAGCTCGTCGTGGTCATGCGTTCAAATTAAGCCTGCAGGATTATGAAACCTTCGCTGAAGGATTTCCGTTTGAAGAAACGCCAGACCAGCTATCGGCCATTGAAGCCGTGATCAGCGACATGCAATCTGGCAGACCGATGGATAGACTGGTGTGTGGAGATGTAGGCTTTGGCAAGACTGAAGTCGCATTACGCGCAGCATTTGTTGCCGTCATGGGAGGCAGGCAGGTTTCGGTACTTGTACCCACCACACTGCTGGCCGAACAGCATTTCCAGAACTTCTCTGACCGCTTTGCTGAATGGCCGATCAAGATCGCTGAAATCTCGCGTTTCAGGTCTGCGAAAGAGCAAGCCGAAGCACTTAAAGGATTGGCCGATGGCAAGATAGACATCATCATCGGCACACACAGGTTGATCCAGAAGGATGTGCATTTCAAGAATCTCGGTCTAGTTATCCTAGATGAAGAACACCGTTTTGGCGTACGCCAAAAAGAACAACTGAAAGCCATGCGCGCCGAGGTCGATGTATTGACGCTTACCGCCACACCGATTCCGCGCACGCTATCTATGGCCATGGAAGGCCTGCGCGAATTCTCGGTGATTACCACACCGCCGCAAAAACGACTAGCGATCAAGACCTTCCACACCGATTATTCTGAAGGCATTATCCACGAAGCTGTCATGCGCGAATTCAAGCGTGGCGGTCAGGTTTATTTCCTGCATAACGAAGTCGATACCATTCACTCTATGCGTGAAAAGCTTGAGCGAATCGTGCCAGAAGCGCGCATCGCCATTGCCCATGGCCAGCTCAGGGAGCGCGAGTTGGAGCATGTGATGCGTGACTTCTACCAGCAGCGCTTCAATCTGCTGCTGTGTACCACTATTATTGAAACAGGCATCGACGTGCCCACGGCCAATACTATCATCATGAATCGCGCTGACATGTTTGGCCTCGCTCAACTGCATCAGTTACGTGGTCGCGTCGGACGCTCGCATCACCAGGCCTATGCCTATTTATTGACTGACCCTAACCGCAATATCACGCCTCAAGCCAAGAAACGCCTGGATGCGATTCAGCTACTGGAAGACCTGGGGGCTGGCTTCCACCTTGCCATGCACGATCTGGAGATTCGCGGCGCAGGCGAGCTATTGGGCGACTCACAAAGTGGCGAGATGCAGGAAATCGGCTTCCACCTCTACTCTGAAATGCTCGCCCATGCGGTGAAGCAACTCAAGGCAGGTAAAGAGCCTGATATTTCAGCGCCCTTGGGCATCACCACTGAAATCAACCTGCACACACCAGCTTTGCTGACCAATGACTACTGCCCCGATGTGCATGAGCGCTTGGTACTCTACAAACGCCTTGCTAACTGCACCAACGATGACGAACTCGACAATATGCAGGAAGAGCTGATTGACCGCTTCGGAATGCTGCCAGAACAAGGTGAAGCACTCATGGCATGCCATAGGTTGCGTGTATCTGCCAAACCACTAGGCATCACCAAGATTGACGCCAGCGACAGCGCCATCCAATTGCAATTTAGCCAGCAAACAGAGCTAGACCCAACCAAGCTTATTGCGCTGTTGCAACGTGATAGGCGTTGCCGCATGAATGGGCCGGATAAGTTACGCGTCACCGTACAGCTAGCGGATATCAATGACCGTGCATCGTATATCAAAGGCTTATTGAAAGAGCTTGCGAGCTAAAGTAATAGTCAAAAAAATACAGCCTCGCGAGGCTGTATTTGAATACTTAACTACCTTAAAAAATTAACGCGCATTAACCCCTGCATTGTGTAGGGATATTTTGCGACGACTCGCAGCACCAACCAGCAAAAGACCCGCTAACAACATGGCGTAAGTGCTAGGCTCTGGCACAGGAGTCGTCACTAGGTTACTAAAATCAGCATGGCCTGCGGCCAGGGTCACCGAGCTATTCCAGTTATTGGCAATCACAGTGCCTGTAATCGTGCCATTGCCGCCTGTGATGGTTGCATTAGGTGCCAAAATGGTAGCGGCAATATTCACGCCATTAAAATACAAACTGGTTGCTTCATAATAATTCAGTACCAAGTTGTAGTTATTACCAGTCGACAAGCTCATATTGGTCAGGCCACCACTCAGGCCAGAGATGTTTAGGATGATGGTCGAACCAGCAGCAAACGTATTAAATGTTGCATTATTGATTGCGGAAAACTGACTACCGATCAAATCAATATATTCAACACTTGAATTGCTACCAGTAAACGTCACGCCGCTATAAGCATAAGCCGCGGTACCAGTGGTAGCGGCACCGGCAAAAGTATCAGATAGTGCTGTGAGATCAGCCTTTGCTGCTGCAAAGTTGATTGGCGCAGGGGTGCCTGAAGCAGCATAGTTACTGTAAGAATCCCATTGAGGCGCACTCTTGCTACCGCCTACCCAGGTTTTGCCACTGATATTGGCCCATTCCTTAGTCAAGCTACCACCAACGACTAACGCATACCCATCGTTGCTGGTGCCATTAATACCATTGTTATGTAGAGTGACATTGCCGCCAGCTGCGAGCGCTCCGCCTACAGTGCCTTGCGAGTCGGCATTATTGAAAATAAATGCATTGTAACTAGTCACATCATTAAGACTGGTTGTTGCCATTACAGAATTTGCCATCAACATGAATGCTGTTGCAACGATACTCACACCAAAATTACGCATTACTTAAACCCTTTACTAATTTTTGCAAAATGAACTACATGAGTAACAGCAATGCGCGTGCCAAACTCCCCAAACTGGCATTTACTCGTACATCCAGCTTCGGATTGCGATTAAAATACAGTTCCATTTCATTAGAAAACATTGATTAAATATGCTGGAAAAACTGATAGGCATCCTCGCTGGCTGGATCATTATGGTGATCTCAACCTTGGGCTATGGCGGCATTGTATTGCTGATGGGGATTGAGTCGGCGTGTATTCCACTGCCTTCTGAGGTCATTATGCCGTTCGCAGGTTACCTAGTTCATACAGGCCAACTAACGTTATGGGGAGTTGCTTTGGCGGGTGCTATAGGATGCGTAATTGGCTCTATCCCCGCCTACTATCTTGGCGCGTATGGCGGTCGGGCAATGATAGAAAAATACGGGCGTTATGTGCTGATATCTCAACAAGATTTACATTTCGCCGACAAAGCATTCGAAAAGCATGGCGAAATCATTATCTTTATCGGCCGCTTATTGCCCGTAGTGCGCACCTTTATCGCTTTCCCTGCTGGTATAGCCGGTATGAATATGGCGCGCTTTGTCATTTACACGTTCTGCGGTTCGCTCATCTGGTGCTTTCTACTGGCGTTTGCAGGGATGAAACTGGGTGAACACTGGCAGACCTTAGGCGTGTATTTCCATGAGTTTCATTATGTGATTGCAGTTGTAGGTTTGGTATTTGCCGTGTGGTATGTGCGGAGACACTTTAAACACCTGAAGTAACTTGGAAAAACTTAATCAAGTACTGCCAGCTTGCCGATACTCAAAAACAGAATGGCTTTTTTAATCGGCAAGCCTTCATCTGTAAATAGGGTTGCATAAGCTTCTAGCTGCGGCCTGTATTGTTCCACGAGGTGGTTGATGGTGTGTTGAGTAGCATCCGTACTTAAAGGCGCGGACTTGTAATCAATTATCCAGCGCACTCCTGCATCCACAAACGTCCTGTCCATAATATGCGTTGCTACCTTTTGGTGGTCTGCTCGTGTAATCGCCAGTTCATCGCCGCTATTATCTCGCGGCTGTAGCACCCATATCCCATCTTGGCTATTGAGCACTTTTACCAGCATTTCACTGACTCGCTTTGCTCCTAGTTCAGCCGCATCGACAGCATGTCCCTGCCCGACCAGCCAGTGTTGCATCATGGGAATCAGCGCAACAAGACGCTCAGCGCTCCATGCGGTCAAGCCATCATGCGCAATCATCTCCATATAGCGATGCGCCAATGTGCCAATATGCGCGTCTAGCCTGTTGCTGATGGATTCAGCATTAATCGCTCGCTCAACACTATGCTGTGAAGCTATAGCAGGCTGACTAAAAATCGCGGGGATATCTGGCTTGGCAAGTCGAATTAATTGCGGGACGAATGTAGATTCATCCATAAGCGCATACGGCGTTACTACTGCAGGGCTCAAGTGCTCTGCCGCATGCAAGAATTCAGCGCCTACGTTATCCCATAACTGCTCCAGAAACGTACCAGCAGGTGCTTTGACTTCGCCTTTAGTATTCAGCTTGATGGCAGCGACCAGATGCAAGCGTCGAATAGTGCGGGTGGCTGCCACATACAGCACGCGCGCCGTCTCATTGGCTGAGCGCTCGTTTTCCAACCCTTGCAGGTAATCATAGGTACTTTTGGTATCGTCGCGCAGATGCTTGGGGCGCCAGGGTGCCGCGACTAATTGGGTTGCAGCCACCAGTTGTGGTGCGGCATCGTCTATAGCGACTTCCTCCCACAAAATCAGTGGTGTATCGTCATTGGCCGATTGGCGATGCAAGCCAGGCAATATCACCGTATCGAACTCCAGTCCTTTGGAGTTATGGATAGTCATGAACTGCAAATTACCTTCGGCATGCACATCGGGCGCGGCATAGAGCTTGTTGATCTCAGCAGCCAGCGTAGTCACATCAAAGCGGCCGCTAGCGTCTAGTTTGTCAATCAAATCAAATAGCGCCTGTACGTCACGCACATCACCTGCGTCCCACAGGCATTGCGCGCCGCCCAGCTTGAGCCAGGTAGACTCCACCCAGCGCCGCACCGACTGACGGCCTTGATGCGCAAGTGCCTCCGCCAGTACCTCACGCACATGCAACAAGCGCTGCTGACCATCAGCAGACATGGCGGCAATGCGTGCTTCATCCTGCATCAAATCCCAAATGGTAGCGTGATGATCATCCGCTGCCAGCACATGCAAATCAGCCAGCGTTAACCCGCACCAGGGCGCCCGTAAAATCGCCAGCCAGTTCACACGGTCTGCACGGTGGACGAGCGCGCTGGTCAGTGCCAGTACATCCTGTATGCTCTGGCGCTCGGCCAGACTCTCCACTTTTACCGCCTGAAATTTGAGGTTTGGACGGTTACGGCGTATCTCCGCCACCAGCGCATGTAAATGCGCACGCGCACGTACCAACACGGCGATAGTGCGCCTTGGATCTGCAGCCTGTTCCTGTTCAATAATATCGGCTATACGTTGTGCTTCGAGCACAGCCAGCGCATCACTACTGGTGTCTTGTGGTGCAATCACTGCATGTACTTGTACCCCTTCGTCAGGCAAGCTGTCGCGGGTAGCGGCAAATTCACGATAACTGATTGCCCCATGTGTCACGCTATCATGTTGCGGAAAGACCTTGGCAAAGGCGCTATTAACCCAATCGATGACTGCTGGGCAGGAGCGGTTATTGCGCGTCAGATGCAGATTTTCCAGAGGCATATGGCCTATGCCCTGCTCTGCCACTTTGAGGAATAGCCCCACATCGGCCTTACGGAAACGATAGATGGATTGCATGGGGTCGCCCACGCAAAAAATAGTGCGGCCATCGCCCGGCTCCCAGCCTGCCATGAGTCTTTCCAGCAACTGCACTTGCATCGGGCTGGTGTCCTGAAACTCATCGACTAATAAGTGACGAATTCGGTAATCCAGCTTAAGTGCCAAATCAGTCGGGCCAGTATGGTCTTCCAGTGCAAACAATGCGCGTTGCGACACCTCAACAAAATCTACCTCGCCGGATTCCTGAAACACCGACATCAAATGGGCAGTAGCCAGTTTGAGTAAATCGGCCAGCGCACCGACGATACGGCGCTCATCGTCGATATTTTTCAGGTCTGGCAATTTGCGCAGTTTGGCGAGTGGTGCGGCATCACCAATCAGTTCGATGATCTCACTCAACGCCTCTTTATAGGCTCGGCCTTCGTCCGTGGCAGGGAAACCCTGATTCTTGGTCAGCCCACGCTCTTTTCGAAACGTGCCATCGCCAGTCAATAACAGATCGCATACCGCCAGCCATAGCGGCAATGATTCGTAACGCGGCAAAATAGGCGTATCCCAATCCCGCAAGAGCGACACGCAGTGCTCACAAGGCAGATTGCTGGCAGCATAGCGAGCGATTGGCATCAATCGCTGCTGCAAATCAGCGTTGAGTGCACGACCAGCGCTGGCAATATCATGATGAATCAAATGGCGAAAAGCTTCTGCTGCCTGATCGGCGACCGATGTCTGCTCATGCTCAATGCCACTCACACTCGCATGCGGTAGCCATTGATCACGCTTGGCCAGCATATCGGCAAGCTGTTTGCTCAAACGCGCGACATCGTTATCAAAATATTGCAACGCAATACGTACAGGGGCTGCCAGATGCGTATCTGCAAACTCACCATCCAGCGCTTCGATAGCGCGGCTAGCTGCATCCAGATACAAGGGGCTGGCATCTTCAATCACGGCGGGCTGCGCACCAAAACGGCTGAGCAAAGGCATCTGCCGTGCCAGCAAACTGCTGAATGAGTCTATGGTATTGATACGCAAACGGCTTGGCTGGGTAAGCAACTGCCAGCCCTGCGCCTCTGATTGCTTCATCGCCGCCAGCGCCAGTTTGCGTGTAGCGGCTTTGTGTGGCTTACCGACAGGCTTGTTTTCAGCCGCATCCTGCAAACTGGTAAGGATGCGGCTACGCATCTCTGCCGCCGCCTTGTTGGTAAAAGTAATCGCAACAATTTCCTCTGGCTCATCCACGATATTGAGCAAAGCCAGATAACGCTGCGTGAGGAGCTCAGTTTTGCCCGCACCAGCAGGTGCTTCGACGATAAACGAATCAGGGTCTATAGCGCGTTCGCGGTTTGCAGCGTCCAGTTTCAGTAATTCGTCATGAATCATGTGGGTAAGGCTTTTTCATCGGGTGAACCAGCATTTATTTGACTGGCTTCAATCTGCAAATAACGCTCGGGGAGTCGTAGTAAAGGCAATACTTCACAATTAACCAGCGCATTTTCGTTTTCGAATACAACAGCCGCACCACCTGCGATCAGCTCCTCAGCGAGATCAAGTATGCTGGTCTTCCAGTGGCCAATCAGGGCAGGCCAGTTGGGGAAAATCTCAGGCGGGAACAGTTTTTCAGCTTCGTACAGGCTTTTGACGCCAGGCAAGGTATCGGTGTCATGGCTGATGCCGATAAAGCGCTGCTCATCGGCTCGCACTTGAGCAAAACATACGGCGGCGACCTCTTCTCCAGCTAATGCCAGAGAGGCATAAATAGGCAACTGTGGCTCAGTAATCCGCGACTCAGCCCAACTGCTATGGCTGATGCTGCTACCTGTTTTGTAATCAATGACTACCAGTTTGCCATCGGCTAATCGATCTACTCGATCCAAAGTCAGTTTGACTGTCATGCCTGCGATATCTAGCGTGACATCCTGCTCGCATTGCTCAACACTGAATGGAGAGCGTGTTTTCTCGAACGCCAGCCAAACCTTGAGCAAGCTCTGCAGACGCTGTTTTTCCAGCGACAGGAAATTCGGTGGTAAGGGTTCTTCCAGTGATTCACTAAATCGGGCGACGCCCTGCTCCACAGCATTAAAAATAGCCACAGATAAAGCGGTTTCATCCATTTGCTGCAGATATTCAGAGTTTTGTCCCTGCCAGAAACTCTGTAGCACAGCATGCACCAGATTGCCTCTATCCATTGCATCCAAGCCTTCAACTGGGTCGTCCAGGCGGCGTGCGCCCAGTCGATAGCGATAGTAAGCCCAGGCAGGGCAAATCGCCTGCGCGCGAATTAGTCCAGCGCCACCACGGACTTTTTCACCCATGCCAACAGGTGGTGCTTTGTGGTCATCTAGCCATTGTTTATTGTCTTTGGTTGCGGCTTGTGCAAACTGTTCTGCCAGCGTGCTAGCAAGAGGCAGCGGATGATCGCCAGCAGGAATCTCTTGAATCACTGGGCTCACTCGCAGTTCGCTCTCTCCGCTTTTGTGAGCCCACGAAAATACGATTTCACGCGCACTATGCAGCAGGCGCTGATGTATTCTGGCAGCAAACTCGGCCTGTACAGGACCATCAGCATTGGGCGCGCGAACGTTGCGTTGCAGATTGGCTGGCAAGAGCGGATTGGGGTTGGCGGCTGGCGGCCACACATGGTCATTCATACCCATGACCCAGATAGCATCCAGTGGCTGGGCCACAGTTTCCAGCATGCCCATGACTAGTATCTGTGGGTCATCGCCTGATTCTGGCTGGAATACCTGGTCAGCACACAGGCGACCTAATCGTTGCACCGCCTGCGGCAAGGTTAATGCGCCAGATAGCGCATCAAAATCAGCCAGCGCCGCTAATGTCTGATTAAACGCCTGATTGGCCTGATATTCATGGCTGGATATACTACGTTCGCCTGGCAAGTTAGTAACTCTTAATATCTGATCCAGACTCTGCGCCCATTGCGAAGGTAGCTGTCTTGCAGGCAGCGACTGCAAAGCCGCTTGCACGGCTTTGAGGTCGGCACTCAATTGAGGCAGATGCAATCCACGCTCCTGCTGTCTGGCTATAAAATTTAATAATCGCTGGATTGTAAAATTGAGCGGCAAATGGCTGCGGATACGTGCGTCAAGCAAGGCACGGACGTCAGCTTCACTGATACTGGCTGACCAGTATGGTCCCAGCAGCAGTTTTGAAAAATCCTGCTGATTGAGGCGGTACTGGTTGCTGGCCAGCCTTAGCAGCTCAAGTGCTGCAGCTATCAGCGGATTGCGCGATAAGGCCAAGCCAAGGGAAAGGTCATATCGTCTGTCATGCTCGGCATGGCTTGGAGATAAGGCTTCGGCATGCAAATGATCATCCAGCAAAGCGATTAAACGACCACGTAAATTGGCTAACTCTGGTACCACGATGCCAAGCCGTATCTTGGGGTTTACAGCAAGCTTGGCAGTAACCCACGCCACAGCAGCGCGACATTCGGCCTCGGCATCTGCAAAACCTGTTTGCGTTGCACTGGCTGAAAACTCAGACAAATGAGGCCATTGCTTAACCGCTACCCCTCGCTCGCTCAAGGTATCGAATAAACGCTGCTCTTGTGGACTGATACGATCGTATCCAGCCAGATATAAGACTTCGGGCAACTCGCCAACACCCCTCGCAAGTTGGGCAATTTGCCAATCCACATAGCGGGTTGATTCTAGCCAGCCTGAGGTCTTGCACTGCTTGCGAAATTCGGCGCGCCATTGCAAAAACTGCATGGTCTCCTCGCTGTGGTTACTACGACTAGCTTCTGGAATATTAGCAATCGCGATATTCCACTCCTGCATCAGGCGATTGGCATCCTGTGCGGCTTGTGCGAGTCCGGCACGGTCAAACAGTGCTGAGCTATCGCCTTTGAGGCTGCGTTCAATCACACGCTCCCACAGCACCAGCTCCTGCGCGCTATTCAGCAGCATGCGTGGCGTTTCTTCCAGCGCAATCTGCCCTTGCAGCAAAGCTTGTTCAATCGCCCCCTGCAGCCATGTGAGCAAAGTGATGGTGGTCAACGGCTGCCACTGGGTTAGTCCTTGTGCAAGTTGTTGGCGGCCATGTGCAAGCCTGATGCTGCGGGCCAGACGGTTGGTTGAGCAAAGAATGATAGGTGTTGTGGTCATGACGATTATTGGCGCAGAAATATCAAGCTGCTAAATAGGACAATCTTGCCAGACCTCAGTAAATGGCTTGATGCGAGCTTGGGTATCAGGATGTGACGACACCAGCTCAGGCACGCTATCTACACCAGCCTGTTTGGTAAGTCTGGCAAGGATATCTGCAAATGCATGGGGTTGAATGCATCCAGCATGTAAAGCATGTAAGGCATACTGGTCAGCCTCTGTTTCCATATCTCTAGAATAACTCAATTGCATGAGTATTGCCGGCAAACCAGATGCAAGCGAACTCACATCACCAGTCACTGCAGCCAATGTCAGGCCAGCCAATGCGCCTTGCAAGGTTTGCCTGAATGGATGCCGATAATGCGCATGCCCCATTTCATGGGCCAACACCGCGATGACTTCATCATCATTTTTGGAGAGTTTAATCAGCGCATCAGTGACCACAATGAACCCACCAGGCAAGGTGAATGCATTGGCACCTATCGCTTCGCTGGTTCTGAACTCCAGCTGATACTCAGGGCAGCCAGACGCTAACTTGCTACACACGCTGACCAACTGCTGGCGAATAGCATCTTGATGCAATTTTGGAATCTGGCTAGGTTTGAAATAGCCATATTGATGATCCATCCCCGCCAACACCTGCTCACCCAAGGTTTTTTCAGTCGCCACAGGGGTTGCTCTGGCAACTTCTTCAGCCAGTAGAGGAACACCATATTTCAGTAGCGCCCAACCTGCAAACACGGTCAACACTAAGGCTACAAACACCCATTGCAGATGGTTCTCCAGATAATGCAAATAACGCCAGAAACTCGTTTCTTTGGTTTGTGAAATTAAGGCATCAAGGCCAAAAATGTCGGCGGCTTCTAGTGTGCCACCTTCTGGCAACTCAATAATACGGCGTGCTTTACCCAGCTTGGGTTGTATGTTGATGTCACTGAATGGAATAGTTGCGCTGAAGGTTGGTAGTATCTCCACCTCAGGCAAAGCCACATCATCCAGAGGCGCAAATTCAATCACCCGATCAGATTCCAGCACCCGCACTTTTACATGCTTAGCACGGGCACTGATACCATCAAAATAATCGGCTACAAACTCCATCTAATTTTTCACTATCATCCAAAAGACAAATCGACATCAAACATATCGGCAATCTCTTCGCCTAGCGCTTTCGCTTCGGCTTTTTTATCGCCAACAAATTTATCTAAATCTGCCTCGCCAACCACAGCCAAATGCTCAACACGATAACGCTGCGTTCTGATTTGCGCCCATGGTGTCATCAAGCCAAAGGTAATGATGATGAGAATGAAGTTGGTGGTATATATCCAGAATAAATCTCGCGCCCGCTGGTTACTCTCAAACCTGAGGTTGTCGAGACTTGCGTTGTTCCATATCAAGTTCCCCAGTCTGGCATGCAAATATGCACTCAATACAAAGAGTGCGCTTAGTATCATCATAACAATGCTGAATGTTGCAATGCCTTTGATCGCAGCAAGGCTGGGTTTATTTGCGCCAAACTTGCCAACTAAAGCAAGCAGGGCAACCACTACAAGGATCGGGACTATAACGACGACAAGACTTTTCAAATACGTTTTATAAAAATCGCCGACTTTTACATCCAGACCAAAATCTGTGGTGCCAAAACGGTGTTTGGCTACAATAAATTTAGTGTGTTGATGCGCCACGTAGGGGTAGATTAAGCCCAGCGTAAATGGGATGAGCATTGGTAAGCCGATGACAACGCGAATCGCCTCTCGTACTGTCCCCACAAAATTAAAGCGCAGGCCGCGATGGCTGGAATTTCGCGCATTGAATATATTGCCTCTGACAATAATCCAGGGCAAAGCCAGAAAGAAGACCAACATCAAAGCACCACTTAAGGCTGGTGAAATATTTTTGCTCAATGAATAAATCACGAATAACACAAAGGCAATGGCCCTGCCCTTTAAGATGGAAACTGGGTTTGCATGGTAATCAAAGCCAGCGCCATCTATAAGCGTGTTGTTGTAGAAGTACTTCTTGCGCCTGACTTTTGCCCAGGCTGAATAAATCCCCAGTGTTACAATGCTCAGCAAAAGGTTGACGATCCAGATACCAAAATATTCAGTAGCGTTGCCTGTAAAAAAGATAGGCGTTTTTTGACCTGACTCTGACATCATGCACTCCCTATTGTTATTGATTTTTGAAGCAAGCCGCAGAACATAGCTTATGTTCAGAGCTTAGCCAATTATCATCGATATCTCCAGCATCAGGAACGAAATAATTTAAAAATGGTCGACGAAAAAAACTATATAACGCCAGAAGGTTACGCCACGCTAAAAGCTGAGTTTGAGCAGCTTTATAAAGTTGAGCGCCCCAAAGTCGTCAGAGATGTTTCGTGGGCGGCGAGTAATGGTGACCGCAGTGAAAATGGCGATTATATCTATGGCAAAAAGCGGCTGCGCCAGATTGATTCTCGCTGTCGCCATTTAATGAAGCGCATGGATCTTGCTGAAATTGTCGACGCCACACGCCAGCAAAACCTTGAGCGCATTTTCTTTGGCGCGTGGGTCACGTTATATTCAGTTGATAGAGAAACAGAACATCACTATCGCATCATCGGTAAAGATGAAATCGACGCAAACAAAGGCTATATCAGCTGGATATCTCCACTCGCCAAAGCCTTGTTAGGCAAACAAATAGGCGATGAAATCAAAGCGATTACGCCTGCTGGCGAAGAGCTTTATGAAGTAATTGAAGTCAGTTATTCCGACCCAGAAAAAACGAATTAAAACCGTGAAAGCTAGCCCCAAAAGCTGTGATATTTTCTGTCGCGTTGTTGATAACTATGGCGATATAGGCGTCTGCTGGCGACTAGCCAAGCAATTGGCTCATGAGCACGGTCTGGTTATTCGGCTGTTTGTGGATGAGTTAACAACCGCTAAGCATCTCATTCCCAGCCTGAATGTTAAACAAAGTAAACAGACCATATCGCAAGTTGAAATTGTGCATTGGCAAAATCGGTTTCTCTCAGTATCACCAGCAGATATTGTGATTGAAGCATTTGCATGTGATTTGCCTGACTCCTATCTACAGGCAATGACTGAAATTCAGCCTGTTTGGCTGAACCTAGAATACCTTTCAGCAGAGTCTTGGGTAGATGGTTTTTATGGAAAATCATCTAAGCACCCCACTTTGCCATTAACCAAATACTTCTTTTTTCCTGGATTTAATGAGAATACTGGCAGCTTATTAAGAGAAAAAACGCTCACAGAAGATCGCCAGAGTTTTCAAGGATCAGTTGAAGCACAAATTCATTTCTGGCAAAAACTAGAAATACCTGATGCCATTGACTCAAAAGATGAATTATTAAAAGTATCGCTATTTGCTTATCCAGAAGCGCCTGTTGCTGATCTATTGAAGAGTTTCAAGAACTCGTCTCGCCCAATTCTATGTTTGTTGCCAGGCAAGGGGCTACTCAATGCCATACAGCAACATTTTGATTGGAATGTTTCGGAGAACAGTCGAATCACTTTAGGCAATCTGACCTTACAGCATGTTCCATTTTTATCACAAACCGAATATGACCAACTGTTATGGGCGTGTGATTTAAATTTTGTGCGTGGCGAAGATAGCTGGATACGCGCTATCTGGGCAGCAAAGCCCATGGTATGGCAACCTTACCAGCAAACAGAACAAGCGCACTTACCAAAACTAAACGCTTTTCTTGATTTATATACCCAAGGCTTGCCCGACGCATCAAAGCAGGTAGTAGAAAGATTTTATCGAGCTTGGTCCAGTAATCATCTTGGCACAGATGATTGGCAGAAAATATTGGACCAGCTGCCAACGATTGCTACGCAAAGCAAAAATTTTAGTGATCGATTAGCTCAACAAACAGACTTGGCAACAAGGCTAGTAAGTTTCTGCAAAAACCCCACTTATCCAGTATAATCATGGGCTTTTTACAAGCCGCTGGGCTTACCTAAGATTTAGGCCAGCGATTTTTAGTCGCAAGACGACTTTAATATAAAAACTACAGAGAATTGATATGAAAACAGCTCAGGAACTTCGCGTTGGCAACGTCATCATGATTGGTAACGATCCATTGGTCGTGCAAAAAGCCGAATACAATAAATCAGGCCGTAACTCAGCCGTGGTTAAAATGAAATTTAAGAACTTATTGACCGATGCGCCTAGCGAATCTGTCTATAAGGCGGACGACAAATTTGAAGTTGTTGTATTGGAAAAAAGAGATGTCACCTTCTCTTACTTTGCTGATCCAAGCTATGTATTTATGGATGCCGAGTATAACCAATACGACGTTGACGCCGAAAATATGACAGATGCGCTCAATTTTCTGGATGTTGGTATGGAATGCGAAGTGCGCTTCTACAACGGTAAAGCCATCTCTGTAGATTTACCAAACTCAGTAGTACGCGAAATTACCTACACCGAGCCAGCTGTTAAGGGTGATACCTCAGGCAAGGTAATGAAGCCTGCGAAGATATCTACTGGCTTTGAACTGCCAGTTCCATTGTTCTGTGCTACTGGTGACAAAATTGAAATTGATACGCGAACTGGCGAGTACAAGAATCGTGTCAAATAAGCACTAAATACTCGACAATAAAAAAGGCATCCAAGGATGCCTTTTTTATTTCTACGACTAAATCAATTAACCGTGTTTGTAATGCTTCTTCAATGGCTTAACTACTTCCCAATCGGTCTTCAGGCCTTCAGGAAATACAACGAAGTCACCTGGAACAATACGCACTGGCTCGCCACCTTTAGGGGTTACTACAATTTCGCCCTCTAAGATGTAAGCGGTTTCTTTAGCGCCGAAATTCAATGGGAATTTTGATACTTCTTTTTCCCAGATAGACCAGCTTGATACGCCTAATTGCTTTAGCTTTTCTTCACTTGGGTTATGTTCAACCGTAATTTGACTCATGCTTTATCCTAAAAATTTAAAAATAAAAACTATTTCGATAATTTATCGATGAAACGTATTTTAGCATTTTTTATCGCCAATTGACTTCAAAGGTTTAAGGCACGTTCTTTGCTATGTTATATACAACCCGCCCAATTCTCATGGAAATATCATGAACAGCCAAGCTACTAATTCCCCGAAACACAATGACATGGTAGGCAAAATGCCTACGCTCAAGCAATACCGTGATTCATTGCAGCAGTTGCAGAGTGTGTGGGATAACTTGTCTTTATTAGGCCAGTTATCAGGCACTGGCACTGACATGAATGAAACCCGTCAGGACTTCAGCCAGGTCACCAACAATGTGCTGGATAGCCTAGCAGAAGAGACGCTCAATAAAACTGTGACGGCAATCACTGTCAAAGCTCAAGTAGCAGTTGATATCGTTATCCGTAACTTGTTTGAACGCACTGCAGACATTGGCTTCTTATCGACCGACGATAATGTGAGTGGGTTTTTAATCAAATATGCAGAAAACACCCTGGAAGATAATGACTATCTAGCGCTGAAATTAAGGTTTGAAGAGTATGTCAAAAAATACTCTGTTTATTTCAACATTGTTTTACTAGACTTAAATGGCAATGTTTTGGTGCAACTTGACGATGAGAACCCCATCTCGGTCATTCATGATCCATTAGTCAATCAGGCCATTGATACTGATGATGCCTATGTTGAGGTATTTAGAAAAACTGATTTACTGCCTAATCAAGACGTCGGCTTGGTGTATGCCTATAGAGTTAGCACCGACAATAGCAAAAAAGCACTGGGTGTATTGTGCCTCTGCTTTCGTTTTAAGAACGAAATGGAAGGTGTTTTCTCAAACTTGATTACACGTGATGAATGGGCGCTTGGATTTTTGCTGGATGATAAAGGCATCGTGATCTCAAGTAGCGACCACTATCAAATACCACTGGGCGCAAAGCTTGAGACTGCGGTGGATAAAGACTGGATCTTGACCCGATTTGCAGGCCGCGAATATATTGCAGTGACGAGAGAAACAAAAGGCTATCAAGGCTATATGGGGCCTGGCTGGATGGGTCATGCCATGATTCCGTTAGACCATGCATTTGATCATGATGTATCAGGTAATGTAGATAATATTGATAAAGACTTATTAACCAAAGTCATGCGTAGCCCACTCTTATTTTCACAAACATTGTTAGAAATTCCCAAGCAGGCAAGCATGATTCAAAGCAAATTGAATCAGTCCGTATGGAACGGCAATATCTGGCAAAAAAGAATCTCCAGCGGCCTTACCCATCAAGCCAATTTCTCTAAAATGTTGCTCTGGGAAATTAGCAATACAGGCTTTAAAACGCAAAATGTAATTGAAAATACAGTTTCAGACCTCTACCAAACCGTGGTTTCTGTGATGCTTGATAGCTCTAGCTTCTTTGCATCATTAGCGGTTGATATTATGGATAGAAACCTCTATGAACGTGCCAATGACTGTAGATGGTGGACACTGACAGCTACCTTTCAAAAGTTGCTTTCCAAGACTAACCTGACCCCACAAGATCTGGAAAGAATTACTGGTGTCCTTAGATATATTAATGACTTATATACCGTGTATGCGAATCTGGTAGTTTTTGATCGCTATGGGAAAATTCTGGCTGTATCGAACCCAGATTATAAGGATTGTGTTGGGACAGTCATTGATGCTGAATGGGTAGCTAGAACACGTAGCCTGAAAACCTCTCAGGATTATGTAGTATCAAAATTTGAGCCAACTCCACTTTATAAAGATGATCCCACTTACATTTACGGTGCAGCAATTCGCTCGGAAGATGGTCAATTTATCGTTGGTGGCATCGGCATTGTATTTGATAGTACACCACAATTCGCGGCAATGCTCGAAGACTCTCTGCCACGCGATGCTAACGGCGACCCAATTGATGGTAGTTTTACGCTTTATGTAGATGGTGAGCTTAAAGTCATTTCATCCACATTACCCAAGTTCAAAGTGGGCAGTCAGTTTAATTTGCAGCCGCATTTATGCAAATTAGAAACAAATCAGGCAGCCTTCGATATTGCCATCTATGAAGGTAAATACTATGCCATTGGCGCACGCGCGTCTTCTGGGTACAGAGAGTTCAAGGGGCCAGATGATGCCTACCAGAACCCCGTCACGGCATTAATATTTATACCACTAGGTAATGCAGCCGAAATTGATGCCATTATTGAGGCAGAATATTCATTCCAGCATAATCAATTCAAGCCGACTACTACTAACAACTCTTCTGATACCGCAGAAGAATATGCAACGTTCTATGTGGGTTCGCAATGGTTGGGTATTCCAGCCACACAAGTGGTAGAAGCAATACAGGCAACAAAAATTAAACAACTACCTGATACATCCTCCATATTGGCAGGTGTAATACAACATCAGGGCGCGGTCATCCCAATTATCAACCTGGCATTAACTCTGGGCGATACAAGCAGCGATGCATTGGAGGGGCAATTGATTGTTGTAATTCAACGCACTGAAGATTCTTCAAGATTCGGCATTTTAGTTAATGCCTTAGGTGAGATTCCAGCCATAGAGCCAGAAAAAATCGAATCCATCGCGACGATTTTCTCGAGCGCGAATACCACCGCCGAAGGCATTACAAAGGTTGATTTAGAGAATGGCAAACATAATCTCTTGATTATTTTATCTGCAGAGAGCATGTGGACAAAAATCAACGCCGTGCATCAGGAGTATCTGGATAATGCAAAACTCAAAGTAGCGGCCTAATCACTCTGGTACAAAGTGATACCTTTTAGTCTTGAATCTAATTCTGCCATGTCATATTACTCAGAATATGCTGGCAGATTTTTCTTGTTAACTGGCTTCTCTGGACTTGCCACTTTTACGCATTCACCTAAATAACGAGCAGATAGTTTTGTAGTAATCTTGATATTATTCTCGCCTTGCGTCGCTGAAAGTATTTCACCACTTAAAGTGTCGTTACGAAAAAAGATATTTCCATTGATCTTGGTTTTCATCCCCCGTTGTTCACAGGTAAATTGCCAACTCAGCTTATCTCGCGTCATGCTTTTATTATCTAGTACACAAGGTGTGCCTCGCGGCAATGTCAGCATGGTTTCTTGCGCATTTTCAGGGCTTAAGCAACGCTGATACTGCACTGGCCCAGTGGATGGGCCAGTTGCATTAGGCACCACCATTTGAATGCCGATTAACCAAGAACCTTCTTTAAGGTTAGGCTTATCACTTTCAGCCAATACAGATGATGAGAATATAATCATCGCAAACACTACTAAACATCTATTTAATTTCATTGAATCAGTTATTTTATTTAGGAAACTTCATAGGCGTTTGCATACGCACAACAGCTTCAGACGTTACAGGAATGCGATAACCACCAATTACCCAGTTTAATCCAGGAACTGTAGCGTTTTGAAGAGTGCCTGAAACAGTGCTCAGTAAGCTTTGTATAGGGCCTAAATCAAGGCCAACCACACCTGCCGCATCTGAAACTTTATCCAAGGTAGCCCCATACTGATCTTGAAGCGTTGAACAAGAATTGGGTGTTGTTGCAAGGTTTTTAGGCGTAGAGAAAAACTCTCCCGCCAGATTTTTCGTACCTTGTATACCATTGACCAATGAATAAATAGCGACATTAGCCAATGGCACAATCAGTTTTGCGCAATAAGTAACGCGGATTTTTAGGATATTGGCATCCTGGATATTCAACGATGAACTGCTACCGAGTGTAGTTGGTCTGTATTGCAAATTATCATTGGGCACTATCCAAGAGTTTGCATCGTTCGGATTCTGAATACCAAAGTCGTTTTTAACACTATCAGGGGGGCTAATACGTTCAATCTTAGTTACTAGTGGATTAAATGCCTCGATTGCACCAATCGCCCTGCCACGCATAATGCCGCTAAAATTAGGCTGGTTAGTAAACAGCGGCGTCATTGCTGCACCAAAAGCATCTTTAATAGTCGTAGCGCTACCATTACTTAATGCGCCTTGGCGAGCCGCAGCGAATGCTGCATAGTTAACCTGACTCTTAATCTGATAAAGCAAACCAAACTGAATCGCTCCAAGTGTGAGCATCAACAAAGTGGGCAGAATAATCAGATACTCCACCATAGACTGGCCAGATTGCTTGGAAAATAGATTGGTCGGCCCTGACTGTTGCGTGCAGATTGTCATGTTCATCATGAGTAAGCCATTCGAGCGTTTACACAACTCACTCAAGGTGTAGTTGTGGTTCCTAGAATAGAGTTTTCTGGAGATGGATTTTTTGATTTATCCGTTTGCGGTGGCTTTGCTTTTTTTGATAATGGTTTGATCTGGTCACCAAGCACGGTGATATGACTCAATTGCTCTAAAGTGTCATCAATTCTTGGCGCTAAAGGGTCTGATTCATTTACGGTTGATTGTGCTTGCAGCATCGAGGCATAAGCTTGACGAAGCCGTATCATAGATAAATTATGCCATGCCTTGCTGAATGCATTATCTGCAATCAGGCAACGCTGGTATGCAATAGCCGCCTCATCTGGGCGGTTATTATTGGCATATAAATTACCCAGCCTGAACCACATTTCTGGGTCATTGGGCGTTTGCCTTAATACTGATTTATAAAGCGACTCTGCTTTTGCGGCATCGCCGCCAGCATCCGCTAACTTTGCATTTTCACTCAATAGTGCGAGTTCAGGTGTTGCCCTGCTCTCGGCAGGAAGCACCTGCCCGGAGTTATTGCCCATGTTTGCGCAAGCTGTCACAGAGAGAACAACTAAAACCAGAAATAAATAAGTGCAATATCTCATGCAGCTTTCCAATTCAAGTAATCGCCAAGCTGAATCTCTATGCGTTCAATTTCACCTGCGTAAAACTCTATCGCCGCATAGGCGTTGATTGCAAAAGCCATTCTCAATGGGCGTACATTTCTTAAAGTTTTCAATACAATCCCTTGGGCATCAATAAAAACAATGTCGAGCGGGTAAGACATCCCAATAGTATGAATAGATGAGCAAGGCCTGATCAGCATTGCTTGGCCACGCTCTAGTGGCTTTCTAAACAACAGGCCTCGCATACGCTGCAAGACATTTTTAGCAAGCCACACCTGATTCACGACCAATTGATTGTTTTTGTACAACTGCCCAATCTGCATCATCCGCGCTACATAATTCCAGATGACATGAATTTCATCGCAATAGGGAAACCGAGTATCAAGAACGTCAGTGGGAAAATGAACACAAGTAATGGGAAAATTAATTTAACCGGGGCTTCCATCGCCTGTTTTTCAGCTCGCTGAAAACGCTCGGTACGCCGCTGCTCAGCCTGCGCCTTTAATGCTGTCCCTAACCTGGCGCCCATTTTCTCTGCCTGGATTGAGGTACCAACAAAACTGGTGATTTCGGACATCTGCATGCGGGCTTCCATGCGGCGTAGAGCATCGGCGCGTGGCAAGCCTGAACGCAAATCACGTACTACTAAATAGAACTCATGTTTAAGAGGGCCTACGGGGCCCTTCTCCATTGCCTGGTTGATGGCACCAGTCATGTTCAACCCAGCTTCCACCGCCATGGTGATGTAATCGAGGTACGTCGGCAAAGTTTTCTGCACTTCAATGACTCGGCGTTTTCTCACATCATTAAGCCAAATCACTGGGTAGAAAAAGCCAAAAATAACAGCAATAATTAAGGTCATTGGAGATTGCTTATCCAGGGCATTCAGCGCAAAGCTGGCAGCACCGACAGAAATCAGCATTGATAGAAAACGTAAGGCAAAGAATTGTTCGGCTCCCATCAAAAAGCTTATGCCCGTCAGTTGTAATTTTTGTGAGCTTTTTTCCAGCGCAGCTGCGGGAATCAAGCGGCCGACATGGTATTCAAAGAAACGGATCAAAGGCCAGATCATGCGCAATATCGGTGGCAACGGATCGAGATATTCGCGGTCTTCCGATGGAACCTCATGCTTCAGTTTTCCTACTGCAAAAATCAACAGGATAACGGCTAGTCCGAAGATCATGGCAATTAGAAAAAGTATAAGATTTGATGACATATTAAACGTCTATATTCACAATTTTTGCGATAAAAATATAACCCACACACTCCATCACACCAACCACGCCAAGGGTGACCCATCCGTACCAAGTATTAAACAAGGGTGCCATGGCTTCTGGTTCCATCTGCTTCAGGATCATCATAAGAAATAGTGGTAAACAGGTCATGACAATACCTTGAATACGACCCTGAGCAGTTAGCGCCTGAATCTTGCCTTCCATGGTAATCTTTTTTCTAAGGGTATCGGCAATACCTTCAAGCGTGTCAGCCAGATTACCGCCTACCTCGCGTGAAATGCGCATGCCAGAGATCACCATAATGAAATCCTGGATCGGCATGCGCTTTTCCATATTCTGTAAAGCAGTGTCCAGATCAACCCCTACGCGTTGCTCACGTAGCATGAGCTCAAACTCCTGACTAATTGGCGGCTTGGTCTCTGACACCATAGACTCTAGGGCTACATTCAAGCTGGCCCCTGCGCGCAGAGAACCTGAGACCATAAGCAATGCATCTGGCAACTGTTCTTCAAATTTCTTGATACGGATTTTCTTCAAACGCGCCACATAAAAACGTGGCCCAATCACAGTAGCAACCCCAGCACCTAGCGCAAATACTGGATTTTCAGTAATCACATAGACAATAGCTGGGACGAAGACAAACGCGAGAATATTAAAATAGAACAATCGCGTTGCATCGACGAAGATGAACATTTCCTGCAAACTGGTCGCCGCTGTTTTTTGCAGAGTCTGCTTCTGTTTCTTCAGCCCACTTTCCGCAATCTGGAATATTGTCCAGATCATGGTCATAGCAGCCAAGGCAATCATGCCGATAACAAGTGAATAACTCACTACAACTCCCTGTCTTTTTGGAAGATGGATAGATCGACCGGTATACCGCGCTCAGACAGGCTTTGGTATAACTCAGGTATTGCGCCAGTAGCAACAAAAGTGCCTCGAATTTTGCCATCCGCGCCATAGCCTTGCTGCTTGAACAGGAAAATATCCTGCATCTGGATCATGCCTGCTTCCATGCCAGTCAACTCAGTAATGTGGGTCACTTTACGTGTGCCGTCTGGGAAACGACTCTGCTGAACAATCAGGTGCACAGCTGATGATATCTGTTCACGAATCGCTTGTATCGGTAAATCCAGGCCTGACATCAGCACCATGACTTCGATACGCGCAATACAATCGCGGGGCGTATTGGCGTGGGCAGTCGTCAGTGAACCATCATGGCCAGTATTCATCGCCTGTAACATGTCCAACGCTTCACCGCCGCGGCACTCACCGACCACGATACGATCAGGTCGCATACGCAAGCAGTTTTTCACTAAGTCACGAATATGGATACCGCCTTTGCCTTCAACGTTGGCAGGCCGAGCTTCTAGCGAGACTAGATTAGGCTGAGATAGTTTGAGTTCGGCAGCATCTTCTACGGTGACGATACGTTCGTCGTCTGGAATATAGTTTGAAAGTACATTCAGCAATGTCGTTTTACCAGACCCGGTACCACCTGAAATGACGATATTAGTGCCCTTCTCTACGGCAACCTTAAGAAAGGACATCATATCGGCTGTCACCGAGTTGTATTTAACTAAATCTGAATCGTGCAGCTTGTTTTTGGAAAACTTACGAATGGTGATATTGCAGCCCTTGAGTGCCAATGGTGGAATCACAGCATTGACCCGTGATCCATCTTTCAAACGCGCATCGACCATAGGTGAGGATTCATCAATACGGCGGCCTAGTGGCGCGACAATGCGTTCAATCGCCTGCAATACGGCTTTATCAGAAGTAAAAGTCACTTCTGATTGAGTCAATTTACCACTACGTTCGATAAAGATTTCATCGTAACGATTGACCATGATTTCAGTCACGGTGTCGTCAGACAGCAGGTCTTCTAGAGGCCCCAGGCCGACCACTTCATCCAGCACCTGCTTGGCTAGCTGTGTTTTATCAACGCCAGCGGGTATATCTGTTGCATCAGCGATGATCTCATTGATCAACGCACTGGTAGTGCTGCGCAGCTCGTTCTCAACCATGCGCGACACATCTACCCGACGCAAGTCCATCATCTTGATCAGCTTGCCATGGACCACCTGGCGTGCTTCACTCATCTTGATCACACGCGCATCAGCGGTGACTCTGGCTTGAGTACGCATAGTCATGCTTGGATCAAAATCTGACAAAACCTCCTCTACAACCTGATGCTCTTTAACGATAGGAGGTCTTGCTGGTATAGATATGTTATCTGCTGCAAGCTTTGGCTTCTCAATGATAAGCGCTGGCTTTGCCTCATTGTCTTTAATCGGCAGTGGTGCCGTTGGTGACAACGCGCGTGGCTGGAAAGCGGGTATAGGCCTTGTTAAGGTTGCTGCCAGTAAATCCTCAATATTGCGAGACTGCTCATCTTTGATAAAAGACTGAGGGGCAGCTGGTGACTTTTGTGGTGTTGCAGCCCCATTTAGAACGCTGATTTCATAACTACCAATTTGAATAACATCATCCTCGGTCAATGGGCCATAAGTATTTTCTACCTCTACCCCATTTACCTCGGTAACACTCATTCCACCATGATCTTCGACAAAAAGCTGGCCATTTTTTTGTGTGACTGTAGCTTGGCGCTTACCAATGGTCCAGCCTTTAATCTGAATCAGATTGTCTTCGGCTTTACCAATGGTAGCGCTATCTGTTTTGCAATTAAATTCACTGACATCGCCCTTAGGGCTTTTAACA
This sequence comes from Methyloradius sp., assembly GCA_035460505.1. Lineage (GTDB taxonomy): Bacteria > Pseudomonadota > Gammaproteobacteria > Burkholderiales > Methylophilaceae > Methyloradius. The sequence continues at coordinate 23,415 of DATHWP010000108.1, forward strand.
CTTAGCATGAACATAATTGTTTACCTTAATCAACAATACCTTTTTTGCCCAACATACCATCAAACTTCTCGCGCATTTCTTTGCCTTTATCAAGACGTTGCTGGTTGGCAGTTGATGCAGGATCAATCACAACTGGTGTGACAAACATGACCAGATCGCTTCTGTTAGATTGAAAGTTTTTCGACTTAAATAAATTACCTAGTATTGGCACATCACCTAGCCACGGAAATTTATTAATGGAGTTTGAAATACTTTGGTTGACCAAACCAGACATCACGATGGTCTGACCGCTCTTCAGGTTGATATCAGAAGATGTTGAGCGTGTAGTAAACCCAGGAATACCCTGCACCACCACAGAGTTATCAATGGCTGAGACTTCAGTGTCTAATTTCGCCTGGATGAGGTTGTTATCATCCACAACTGGTGAGATATTTAGCTTGATACCATAATCCTTAAAACTCACGCTCACCTGACCAGTAGGTGAAGTCACTGGCAATGGCACCTGCCCACCTGCCAAAAACTTAGCCTCACCACCGGAGCGGGTCGCAAGCTCAGGTGATGCAAGTACTCCTGCATCACCATTACTAATTGCAAGGTTGATACGTGAGGTTAAAGTAGTAGCTAAGCCTAAATATAAACGCCAAGGCTGTGAAGAGATACTCAATGGTGCATTAGCACCCTGACCCGCAGTAAATGTTGGATCTTGAGTTGCTGGCGCATATCTAAATTGATTGTTACTAATCACGTCTGCTGTCAATGCTGCACTAGGGCCATTGATAGAGGTTGCCCAGTCTATACCCAGATTTTGCAATGCAGTGCGCCTGAATTCCATGAATTGCACCTTGATGTACACCATTTTCTTGAGGGTGACATCTTCTTCACGCACCAGATTGATGACCTGTTTTGTGCTTTGGGTAATGATGTCTAGCTTCTTTAAGTCTTGTTTGCTAGCTGTACCAGACAAGGCAATCTGATCACCAACACGGTCAATTTTCACATTGGGTAAATCCTTGATCATCGACTGAACGTTATTGGTTAAGTCTCCAATATCTTGGCTGTTTACTTTAACGCGATATTTCAGAATCTTGCTGCCAGACCAGATAAACAGACTGGTATCACCCGGATTTTCACCGAGCAATAATATTTCTCTGCCATCAATCACATTTGCAGTAATAAGCTTGCCATTACCTACAGCAACTCTACTGACATTTGTCACGGGCAATGTTGTGGCCTCACCCACATAAAGCGAAATAAGCTCTACATTATCCGGCACATCCAAGCTGGAATTACCATCATCTGGTTTAGCCCCATGAGCACTCATGAACTTCTTGCTTGGTAACTCATTTAGAGTAATGGGCTTTGCCGTTTTAACACCCCCTGACTCAGTCACTGTACTTGCTGCAAAAGTAAGAGATGGCGTTAATGTTAGTAAGGCCATTGAAAAAACTAAGCCTTGCAATGCTGGAGAAATTTTTAGCTTTAGATTCATTATGTCAGCAGTCTTATCGGATTATCGCGGGTAAGCCGCAGGGTTAGATTGATTGATTGCAGCATTCACTGTTGGTGGAACTATGCCAGGAACACCCGAAGATGAAGCATTCGGTGGTGTGACCCCAGGAATGTTTAATCCAGGGATATTGATGTTCATTGGAGCAGCGGCACCATTACCACCTTTACCACCCACAATATATTCAACCTTGGCTGGTGTAGCAGATGAAGATACCGTCCCTGGTGTTACTTTCTTACCAAAGCCCACAAGCCTCGTACTTGTCACCGGAGGGTAATCAACCACCACATTGTCATCTGGCTGTCTTAAGGTTGCCCTGATACGGCCAGACTGCTGTGCCAACGCAACATAGGCTGCCTCTTCTGGCGTGACTTCAACAGTAATCGTTGAATAGTGCAGTGATTGCTGACGTTCTTCTTCCGTCATCAGCGATGGGTTCAAATGATCTGCATTTGTTGTATTGCCTGTGGCCAGCACTTTCACATGCTGTAGGAATAAAAATACTTGCTGCGTAGATGATGAACCTGGCTCTGGAGCAATCAAATGTAAATCGATGAAATCACCCGGTTTTAACATCTGCGAAATTGAATTGAGCTCATCAATATCGACAGTAATCGCCCGTAAACCCTTGGGTACATTTTGAGAAAAGTCTTTTGGTCTATCATCGATGATATCTTCACGCATGAGTGGGCGCCCCTTTTGGACGGGACGCAGCAAGGGCTTGCCACTAATGGCATCAAAATCATCTGTGGTAATCGTATCTTTATAAACCAGATCAACGGCAATATCTCGTGCGGCTACCAAGCCTTCATTAAGCACTGTGCCGGCTGGCAGATCATCAGTCGGTACCACGACAGATGCTTTAGGACCACCCTTTGCTTTGGTCGATAGCTGTGTCTCGATATCCTTCTCTCGATTCTTCAGGTAAGTGATTGATAACCATGTTGCGAAAAGCCCGAGAACCAGCGCTGAAATCACCAGTATCCACAAACGGTTAATTCTTAATTTTCCTAATCGTAGCGCCATGCACAGGCCTTTTTTAAATATTGAAAGTAATTAAAGTACATTCAGGTTTGTTGAAAAACTCATTGCGTATGTAAACCCAGCATACGCATCTTTTATTGCCACAATCAGTTGCTGGATGACTGATGAATCTGCACCTGTGATTAAAATAATCACAGTGAATGAAGTCACCACAAAATATTCCACCATAGACTGCCCACGCATGCTGCTAGGCAGCTTCATACTTAGCTGGCGGCTCATCATTTTGTAATCAGGCATACTCATATTCATTTTTCCAAATACTAAAACTTATGGTCTATCAACGAGATTAGCGACTATTTGCACTTGGCCTTTAATCTGGCTAATCACTACATTTGCTTCTTCAAACCCTCTTTTCAGCAAGAACACATGGCTCTTGACTGACTGGCTTTCAGGCTGCCGCTCTATCTGCGTCGTCCAACCTCTGGAGCTAAATTCATTTTTATAAAAAGACACATTCGCTGCCAAATCAGAACTATTGGTTATCACCAGCGTTCTCGCATTTCTTACACCATCGGCATAAGTAAAATCATTTTGCACCTGACTACCAGGCAGCGCTGGAAAGCTCTCCACTTTGACTTTAGCTTTATTGAGCTTTTGCGTCTCAATCACTGAGACAATTGCATAACTTCCTTTCCCACTCATACGCGCCTGTACAGTAGTGAAACAATCACCCTGTATGGTCGAAATCAAACTCCATTCATTCAAGCTCTGTTCTAGCGAGCCTGGGCGCTTATCATTCGCGAGTGGCGCCCATAGATTCCGATAATACGTAATCAAATCAGCTACTGATTTAGATGAATGGATCGCACGTATGGTCGTAGGTATCCCGTTCATCGTCATATCTGGCGCTATCATCTCCATCATTGCACCATCAGGTGCTTTGGGTACTTCGCATGAGAATTCAGCGCTAGCACTACAAGCAAATCCAAACAGCACAACGCAAACAGCAAGCTTACTTCCCATACCTAATTAGTCAGCCTATCTGGAGGCACCACATCTGGCTCAATCTTACCGATTTCTAACCAACAAAACTCTGGCGTGAATGCGCCCAGCAATGCACAACCAAGCGCTTGCACTACAGGTTTCAATGAAGAATCATTGACTAAACCAAGTGGTGCAATACCCGCCGTTTGAGTCTTCACATGACTGGCACCATTAGCGCCCCAGGCATTCGCTAGGATGACATTTTTATCTCTAAAAACCAGCACGCCTGGGTCAAATTTACCTGAGTCCGAACCACTTAAATTAAGCCCTATCGGCAAAGTTGTCACAGTAATCGCTGCATTGCCTGTATATAAACCGTTAGTCTCAAGCTTAAACCCTGTAATTGAGGTAATTGCAGTAATCGCACCTAACACATCACCTGTAACTGTGTCTGGGCTATTGTTATTTGAAATACTACCGACCGCTGCATCATCATATTTTTTCAGCATTACCGAGCTATCGCGATTGCGCCACAAGTTTCTTGCCCCCGTATCGGTAAAAGCGCTAGCGGCCTTATCATTTGACTGAATCTTTTGCCCAAAAGAGATCACACGTTGTCGCGCCTCATTTTCGATTTCCTGATAGCTTTTTGAATTACCAGGCCATGAGTTACTTGAACTATTACCGCCATACCAGACTGTACGTTCCCAAGCTGTGTATCTAGCGGTTTGCGCGGCAGCGGCTTTAACATCGGCATACTTACCCAGCATAGGGATAATGAGATATAGAGGCATCAAAAATAGCATGGCACCGACGACAAATTCGGTCATTGCCTGACCCTTTTGGTGAGACTTGCTCATGCGTGAGTTGTATATATTCAAACTCACTACAACAACCCTGTCCCAATAATAGAAAGGCCCTGCTCGAAAATACTGTTAGGGACTAACCGTGCCTGCCAATATGGACTGTACAGGCTTCCCCACTCGGTCTTGCCATCGTCACGTTTGAATATTCCCCATTCAGGGCTGCCTTGGGCACGCACAAATTGTGAACTCGGACGTGAAAAATAGGCTTGAGCTTTGGAAAGTGCACGTAAATTATTGCTTGGGTTACCCATGGGTAAATTCAGTTTGCCATCCGAACCGCCTCCAATGGTGTAATCGCCTGTGCTGGAGGTAATCAAGCTACTATTGGGTCTCTCAACTTCTACCACCCATGAAGGCGCAACATCGTTCAGGTTAGTCTTGTTAGTCGCGTTTGCCTGTTGGCTCGCATTGCTTTTAATATTAGCAGCCAAGTCATAGTAATCACGGATACCCGCTCTTGAATCGAGGTTGGCACCAGGGCCTTCTGCCACTTTGATCCACGCTGGAATTGCTGTCATTGGATTCACATGCACACCACCGTATGGAAATGTGGCTAAAGGGTCAACGTCTGTATTTGCAGGGTTGCGATGCCCAAAGTTATTACTTAAGCCAAGCCCTTGCGATGATATCCAGGCAGAATTACCAGCCGCAGCCGCACCAGCGCCTGCTGGTAAAGGTGGTAATGGAAATGGAATAGGCACTGGAATACCAAATACGGGAATAGTCAGACACATGATGACAAATAAACCTGTTGAATCCAGGCTATCCCAACCTTTCATATTTTGGTCTGCGACGTTGGTATTGTTCTTGAGCACACTACCGCCAGAGTGAAACTGCATCATCAGTAATGGGCCGACGCCATAGGTAAACAACCTGGTTGGGTCAATCAAAATAGGAAGTGGCCAAATCGGCGGTAATGACCTGTCTTTATAAAAGACATCAGTAGAGGCTTGCGTCACTTTAGCCATGCGGTCATCGCCATCGGTGTTGCCAGACGGTGAAAAACTCTTGGTAAACGTGTAATAGTTAGCCGCATAAGCAGCCAAGGCCAGATTGCCAAAATCCGATACTTTCGCTTCTGGTTCATTCGCTTCAACTACATTTGGAATGACCTGCAATGGAATGCTAGCCACAACTGCTAAGTGGTAAGCTTTAGAAGCGTAATACAGGCCATCAATTAGAAAATCAATGGCTTTAACGGCTGGGCCGGCAACAGGATCAAGCACAGATTTAATACCATTACTAAAACCCTTGGCTACATTAAATGGGGTTGACCACATGGCTTTTAATGATGAGAAACTAGAGATGGTTTCCTGAATTGATACATATTCACCATTGTAGGTATCATAAAAATTGCGAGACCAGCCGGTTAAGCTGACAATCTGGGCAACAGCCACTTGATTAGCAATCATGCCGCGATTCATATAGGCGGCAAAATTGAGGTCTCTGGCTTCGGCGACTGCAGCACTGTAAGCGGCTGCATCGGCGGTATTCTGTAATTTGATACGATGGTATGAAAGCTGTCCGCTATTGAATGTAACTAGCGTTACAAGCAGAACAATCACTGAGGTGACAGTAATGAACACAATAGACTGACCACGCTGTTTGCGCGGATATGCCATTGCTAGTTCAGCGATAGAAAAACGCTGATTCATCTGCCGAACTCCCCTTCAGTAGATAGAACGAAAACTTGGAAAGTCAGGCTGACAAAACACTCAATTTATCAGCCTGCCTTGTAGATTAGTGCATTATTTAAAGCTTGAAACGTGTAAAAAGCACTAACTAAATCAATATTATTGCTCGTTACCGTATGTACCCAAGGTTTTCTTCTTGGTGCCCGTATCTTCGGCAGCTTGGCCAGCGGTCTTAGCTGCATTTTGTGCAGTTTGCGCTTTAGAGCCAGCCATTTCTTGTGCCATACCTGCTGTTTGCGCACGAATGGTACCGCCAAAGTAGCTATATACACCGATCGCAGCTACAGCAATCAGTGCCACGATAATGATGTACTCGGTCATACCTTGACCAGATTGTTTTTTCAAATTCAAAATATTCATATAATTCCCCGATTATTTAACTAATAAATCTAACTCAAAGACACTATCTACAACGACTAACAAGCATAACCGAATATTACGCAGCCATGCCTGATTTTAACAATATTTCTCAAAATGAATAGCAAAAATATAGGATATTTTCTGGCATTTATTGCACTTCACTTATTGCACCTTGGTAGAAGCTTTGCAACTTGCCCTCTGCTCAGAAGCTGTTCCTGAGTTTTGCCTTAGTCTCATCCCTGTTGCTTTCATCTGAATCATATCTCCATTAGGCTGCCCAGCCTTGGAGACTGTTTTAACTGACTGGCTTTCATCTTCACAAGGTGGATAGCTTTCAGCTTGATTAGTATCATTTTGTGCGACCAGTTTTGCATCACTGGTTGAACCACCGCCCGCACCACCAGCAAATGGATTATCTGCATCAGCACTAGTGTTTTGATCAACCGTTCCAGCCGAATTGTTTGCGCTGTCACTAGTGCTACTCGTAGCACTAGATGACGAAGAATTTGAATTACCATTCTGGCCATTGCTTGAACCCGTGTTGTTGCTTGCAAATTGTGTTGATCCGCTGCCATTCGCACTCGAGCCATCACTAAATGAAGCGCCGCCAGAAGAGTCACCAAAGCTATTATTGGCTAGATTACTGTTGCCGCCACTTGCTCCACCGGAGAATCCATTAGTATTTCCACCAGCACTATTTGCGGAGTTGCTCCCAGCGCTCGCCGTGTTGCTTGCTGTGCTGCTACCGCCGCCATTAAAGCCGTTTGAACCAGCTGCAGCACTTGAATTTGAACTGCCAGAACTAGAGCTACCCGCGCTGGAACTACTGGAACCACCGCCACTTTGATTGTTCCCAGCAAACTGGGTAGAGCCGCCACTGGCGCCCGAACCATCACTAAATGTTCCCCCACCAGCGCTATCACCAAAATTATTATTGGCAAGGTTACCGCCGCTGCTAGCGCCGCCACTAAATCCGTTGGAATTATTCTGGGTATTATTGCTGGCCTGAGTATTGCCAGCGCTGTTACCAGAGCCACTACTGCTGGACGATCCACTTGTATTGGTCGTTCCGCCAGCACCTGAAGTGCCAGAGGTGTTAGCACTACCGCCACTATTAGAGGTGCTACCGCCCGTTTGGCTGTTGCCTGCAAACTGTGTGCCGCCTGATGTATTGGTAACGCCAGAACCATCGCTAAAGGTTGCACCGCCAGCACTATCGCCAAAATTACTGTTGTTAGTGCCGCTACCGCTTGAACTGCTACCACCACCTGAGAACCCGTTGTTATTCGAGTTGCTGGCAATTTGCGTATTACCAGAATTCGTTGAGCCACTGGAATTCGAATTCCCAGCATTTGAGCCATTACTGTTTGAATTATTATTAGCACCTCCACTACCCGTTCCGTTATTTGCGGCTTGTGTATTGCCACCAGCTCCAGTATTAGAACCATCACTCAAGGTCGCTCCACCAGACGTATTTCCGCTCGATCCAGATGAATTGCTATTATTATTTGCGCCGCCAGTAAAGCCATTGTTATTCGTATTATCAGCAACCTGCGTATTACCATTACTGTTATTACCTGGCTGATTACCGCCCGGCAAAGTGCCATCGCTCAGGGTACCGCCACCAGTATTATTGGTGCCGGAATTATTGTTGTTATTGCTGTTAGTACCGCCGCCATTGAATCCATTATTGCCATTATCAGCAGTCTGGGTATTACCGGGATTGTTGTTGGCAGGGTTCGTACCATCACTCAGCGTTCCACCGCCAGTGTTGTTTACAGGGTTACTGTTATTGTTGCCGTTGTTACCACCACCAGTGAACCCATTATTATTGCCTGTGTTATCAACAACAGGATTATTGCCATTCTGATTAGTTGGCGTGGGGTTGTTATTGCCTGGAGTAGTGCCGTCGGTAAGGGTACCACCGCCAGCAGGGTTGCTATTGTTGCTAGGCGGGTTAGATGTCTGGCCACCATTTTGTATCGGGTTATTGTAGCCAGGGTCAGTGCCACTGAATTGGCCGCCACCTGCCAAACCATCTGCCGGCGTCCCTAATGTATCGTTAGGGTTTCCCGCCTGGTTGCCTGGAGTGGATGGGTCAGAAGGCGTACCATTATTTCCGCCTGGGTTGCCTGTCACCTGCCCTGGATTGTTTGCCGCTTGAGTTGTGCCAGAGCCTGGCGGGTTTGCTGTTTCATTGCCACCACCATTATTGGTTTCAGGCGCATTTGTGCCCCCTGGGCCAGAATCATTACCATTGCCACTTGAACCACCGCCGTTATTGCCACCACTATTGTTGTTATTTCCACCGCCTGTACCGCTACCAGTCTGGCTGCTATTAGGTGGCACTGTGCCACCAACGCTGGTTGTGTTAACCCCATTAAGCACGATGTTTCTGGTAGGGCTTGCAGCATTACCTTGTTGCAGTGAATCCTTGATATAAATCTTGGAATTCGTCGTAGTCATTTTTGTTAGGCAAGGCAAGCTTGCAACACCGCATATAAATGCTGGTGAGGGTGAATATGGTGCAGACAAGTTACTGCTGTTGTTCCATGTAGCTGGAGAATCAGGGTTGAAGGCGTAGTTATTATAAAAGCGCCCTAATGTCTCAAAATACAGCGTCATGTCACCAAGAGAAATTTGTTGGGCTGACGTATCAGTGGCATAGCCAACACTGATATTTCCGCTATAACCCGAGCCGCCAAAGAGAATAGTGCTTGAAGGGTTAAACTGGTCTAGCAAGCCGCTCTTTGCCAGATTGCTAACATAGTATGTTGTATTAACATCAGCAACGCCCGGCGCATTGTAGGCTAGCTGAATATTACGCGTATCGGTAAAAGGCCTCAGGTTCACATAAGTTTTCGCGCCAGTGCTGATAGTGCCTTGTACAAAATCCAGATTATTCGCAATGAATATCAAATCTTGTCTCGTTGAGCTTCCAGTAACAATATTGCTACTGCCATCAAAAACATAAGTATTGGTCGAACGATTATCCATACTCAATAGCTTAATGTTTTGCGATTTAATACGTACCGCCCCCACAGGTTTATTGGTTGCGGCGATCTGCGTACCTGTGTTTTGTTCAGTGTAAGCATCGGCAATCTGTCCAAGCGCACTGATTGTCAGTACGCCACTGCCGTGGCTGGTATTATCAATATCTACCGCTTTACCACCGAGTGCAGTCAAAGTAGCAATATTGGTTGCCAGACTAAATACTGCTTTATCACGATCACCTTTAATGCCCAATGAGTCGGCATTCAATGAACCACTTCCCGTAGTCTTGATAATGGTGTCATTGGACGTAGAAATAGTAATGCCCACTGCAGAGTTAGTTGAAACCACTTGATTAAAAGTGGTATTGCCATTTGAATTGGTTGCTATGCCATAAAGCGCTTTACCGCTGGCAGCGCTACTCACCATACTCATTGCACCCAAGTTGAGAGCGTTACCCGCCACACTCACACCATTATTGATATTCTCTACAAGCTTGTTGATATCTGCATAAGTAACTGGGTTAAGACCAGAGGCTGGAATTATTCGCTCTGCAGTTTGCTCGGCTTTAATCACAGCGAGCGCTGCAGATGTATCAATGTTGCCATTACCACCATTGAATTGAGTGTTAAGTGATACCCCAGGCTGGGATGCCCCTTTTGACGTAATACTATTCGTAGCAGTAATGTTGCCTTTAGCGTTTATGTCAACTTGTGAACGCCCGCCTGTGGATTCTGCCAAGACCTGCTTAGTGGTGACATTGCCGTTATTTGACTGTATCAATACTGAGGCAGAGTGAGCCAACTGACTGGCATCCGCCTGCTGCACAGCAGTGTCGTAGGCCTTAATCAGACTGTTGTTAGTAATTGAACCATTGGTTGAAATCAGCGAAACTTTAGCTGCCTCAACGGCAAAACCGCCACCACCCTGAGCCAGAATATTATTGTTGATGGTCATATTACCTGACGAAGTCAGCGCAATAGTGGCTGGAGAAGTGGCATTGGCGGCGCTATTATTTGCGAGTGCGCTCAGCGCACCATTTACAGTTAAAGCATTAGACTGCGCGGATATAGATGCACTCCCCGCACTGCGAGAAAGAACAGCGTTACCAATGGTCATATCGCCGCTCGAAGTAAGAGAAACATTTGCGTTAGCGCCCGCATTATTAGCCTGGGAAGTCACTGTATTAGCGAGTGTCATCGCTGATGAAGACTGCAAAATTACCGCCGATGAGCCGTTACCACTCGCTGAAATAGCGCTATTCACCGCCATATTGCCACCTGATTTCAGGTTAACTGTAGCGAAGTCACTAGCATTGCTTGCAGTGGCATTCACAGTGCCAGACACTGTCAGCACATGAGTAGATTCAATATTCAGCGATGCATTGTTTCCCGCAGTGCTTTGCAAGGCAGTATTGTTAACGATGAGATCATTAACAGATTTAAAAGCCAGACTGTTTTTAAGGTTGGTGCCTGAAATCTTATTGACTTCATTATTCTGGGCAAGTGTCACTAGGCTGGTATTAGCAATGGCCACGCTATCGGCTTTTATTCGAGTGCCATTTGTTTGTGAAACAGTGCCGGTCGTATTGTAATTAACTGCACCCGTGCCAGTAGTATCAAGATTTGCAGTATTGATATTGCCGCTGGTGGATAAGAGCGAAATACTACCGCTACCCGAATTGAGATTTACTGTGCCGATATTTCCAGTCACAGAGCTCAGAGAGATAAGGCCACCATTTGAAGTCAAGTTTCCGATATCAATAGCACCACTACCTTGGGCTTGAATCGTGATATTGCCACCCTGAGTCGATATCGTATCGGCTTTGTTGGCAAAGGTCACCCCACCAGTAGTGGTGGAAGTTAAGCGTAAGCTACCAGAACTGGTCTGCGCCATACTTAAAGCTCCACCGCCCAAATCTGCCAATGTAATCAAGCCTGTGGCTTCTAACACCACATTCGCGTTGGCTGCTGCTGCTTGTAATGTACCTCTTGAAATCGTATTGCCGCCATTGTCCGCAGTCGCCACCAGTATCTGGTTGGCCGGTGCATTACCAAACTCAGTATCAAGTGAACCTGAAGCAGCAGCACCTGCAGTGATCGTAATGGTGCTGGGATCGAGCAATAAAGTGCCGTATTGCTGAGAGAGCGCTGTTAAATCAGCAAAGCCATTGAATACAAGATTCTGCTTACCTGAGACTTCTGCATTGCCACCTGCCCCTGTGCCAGCTCCTTTTGCTGAAATAAAGCCATCAAAGCGCGTGGCATGATTTGCCCAAACAACGACTGAACCGCCGTTACCCGCCAAGCCATTCGCTAGCAGATTGGCACTACTAGCTACATAGGTGTTGTCTGAAACCTGACCAGCAGTTGTAGCACCATGAAAATCGCCACCGACCCTCACCTGTCCACCTGTAGCGCCACTCACATCCAATGTGGAGTCGGCAAACACACCGGTTTGTTTACCTGCAACAATGATGCTTCCACCTGCGCCAGTTGTGCCCGTTGCGGCTAATTGCCCTGATACTGCGGCAACGCCTTGGTCATTCGTTACCTGTATGGTGCCGCCACGTTTACCGCTAGTGTTGATTGATCCTGTGGATTTGGTAACCCCAGAAGATGCAGAGAGAATCACTGCCCCATCTTGCTCGTCAATGCTTTGTGCACGCAACACGCCTGTGTTGTTGACCACCATCCCAGTCAACTCATTCGCACCACGGGCTGACATCACAATCTTGCCGCCATCAGCGCTAATCAAGCCAGCGTTCTCTACACTGGCAATCTGGCGGAGTGCGCTACCTTCTACCGAGAAACCTACCAACCCATCGCTCTGGGTTTCAATCGTCACGCGGTCAGCAGAAACTAGCCCGATACTGCCTTTGCTTGCGTTAATCTGGCCCGTAACGGTATTGCTAACTTTATCAGCAGCGAGCAAAGCATAGCCACCACCACGGATCGTGATCACGCCAGCATTTTCAATCGATGCTGCGCTATTGCGTTCAAAACTGTAATGATTAGATAAGAAGTCAGAATCCGAGATCGACATGGTTGTCGCCACCAGACCTGCAGTATCAACGCTGGAACCAAAGCCAAAGAATATGCCGTTGGGGTTAACTAGAAAAACCTTACCATTCGCTGACAACGACCCCAATATACTTGAGGGGTCACCACCTGTTACGCGGTTAAGCACCACGCTGTTGCTGCCTGGCTGTACAAAATTAACGCTGGATGAAGAACCAATCGAGAATGAGCCCCAGTTGATAATGGCTTTATCTGTGGTTTGTGTAATAGTCTGGTTTTGACCAGCTTGGCTGATTGAAGCGGTACCACTGATGACTTGTCCTGCTGTCGGCAAATCCTGTGAAAAGGCAGCAAAACTAGTAAAGGCGGTCGCAACAAAGAAGGCAACCTGCTTCACATTAAAGGCTTGACGCGCGGACGAACGGAAATTTTCCGAGATTCGGAGATGCTGTTTCAATTTGCCAGTCTTATGGCATTTCATGTTATGCGGCCTGCCACATCATGACTCCACCCCAGATATTACGGTCCAATACTACACCTAAAATATGCATGATTAGTATGAAAAATTCAGGTTAAACCACAACCTGCCGTTTTTACCATCAGTGGCTTTATCATCCATTGTTGGTATCGCATATTCCGCTTTAAAACGCCCATAATTACCCAGGTAAAACACCAATCCAGCACCTATGGAAGACAAACGGTCTGTCCCCGTAAACCCCTTATTTTTAACGCCACCAGTATCGGCAAATACGGATATATAGCCGGGAACACTTGCTAATCGCCATTGCCTGCGTAATTCCATCGTCACCAGATAACCGCCATCGCCACGCACCTGTGCTGTTGGGTAGCCGCGAATACTCTCGCTGCCGCCTAGTGAAAATTTCTCGGTATCAGGCAAGGCTGAAGCTGAATACACACCCTGTCCACGGAAATAGAAATCCCAATAGCGGGTAGCACCAGTCAGGTGAGTCACTTCGGCATCAACTTTAGAGGCCACATGGTCCTGCCCAGCAACGCTGCCGTTACGCCACATATTGGTGGAATAAGCCATATTCAGCGACGTAGCAGATGAGTCTTCATGCACCCAGTTAGAGTAAACAGAAGCCACGGCTAATGGTAATGAAGAACTTGCAAACGGCACACCAAGCACATTCTGCTGTGTGCTAGTGCGACGGAACTGCAAAGCCCCGATGATATTCTGTGAACGCGTACGCATATAGGGATAAGAAATTGTGATGTCAGAACTACGCACCTTGCCCGATATATCCAACGCCGCAAAATTACCGCCTAGCTTGTAATCGGTGGTAAGGGTCGAAAGAGCAAGCCTGATACCATCAGAGCCAATTGGGAATGAGTAACCTACGCGTTGGTACTTGAATAAGTCATCAGTAGATTGGAGTGCGCGCAATGTCAGCTGATCGCCTAAAGTAAAAGGATTATTCACCGAAGCCCCAGCATCTATACGGTTCTCACCTGTTTCTTTGGTACCAGGGTTGGAAAACCCAAGAAAAGCATCAAATAGCTTTTCTTTCAACTCGACATCCACATCGGTAGTGCCAAATTTTTCACCTGGGATCAGGGTGGCACGCGCCTTGAGACCCGGCAGGTCATTCAGCAAAAGTAATTGACGTTCCATGCCAGCATCAGTCACCAGCTGGCCATCTTTATTGCGGATGAAATCATCAAAGTAAGGCTGCAAAAAATTCTTGCGATAGCGCCATTGGCCTTTAAAACTGGTATTGGAAATCTGGCCTTCAATGATTTGTATGGTCACCAAACCATCTTCTACCCGCTGTGCAGGGACAAAAGCACGCGCGACCGTATAGCCTTCGCGACGATAAATCGCAGTGATTTTTGCGGCGATTCTATCGATTTCTTCCAGGGTTAATTGCAAGTCGAGGTATTGCTCAGTCACTGTGCGCAACTCGAACTCTTTGAATACGGTGTTTCCAGTGAACGTAAAACCACTTACCAGAAAGCGCTTAGTGGTATCCGTGGTTTCTTCACTATTTTCTGCTGAGTCTTCTGAAGTAAATACAATTTGCGCGGGAGATGATACTTCTGGCGAGCGCCTGTCTTGCACTGAATCCTGCACGGCACCTGGGCTAGGCGGCAGTGCAGTTGCCGCTTGTGCTTGCCCTATATAGTAGGCAAAAACTGCCATCAAGATAACAGGCGGAAAACTGAATTTCAGCAACAGTACTGAATGCCTGACGGCATTAAAGCAGTTCATTACTGTGCTGGCGAAGCTAGGCGTGAAGCGAGTCTATTTTGCAGTTCGGTTTGTTCAGCGGGCTGTAATCTACGCACTGCAGCATCGCGGTTGTTCAAACCATTTTTGTCACCATTTTCGGCGGCTAGGCTAAACCAGTAGGCGGCATCTACATAATTCAGGGGAACACCACGGCCTGTGCCATATAGCACGCCAAGATTATTTTGCGCAGCCGCATGTTTTTGTGCGCCCGCCTGGCGATAATATTGTGCGGCCATGCCGTAATCTTGTGGCAAACCTAAACCTTTTTCATATAGGACACCAAGATTGTTCTGTGCTTGCGCAGAACCTAAATCAGCGGCTTTACGATAATAATCAACAGCAGCGGGTAAGTTGCTAGGAACACCGCGCCCATTTTCGAGCAATACACCGTAATTATTCATCGCATTGCGATCACCGAATTTTGCACCGGCCTCATACCACTTTGCTGCGCCAGCTAAATCTTGTGGGCCACCAGCGCCGCGCTCTAACAGCACACCTAGATTGTTTGGCGCACTGCGGTTACCACCATTGGCTGCTTTTAAATACCAATCACGCGCCTTAGTTAAATCTGCAGGAACACCTAAACCTTTTTCGTATAAAACACCTAGGTTATTTTGTGCATCAGCATTGCCCTTTTTAGCTTCTAACAGCCATATTTTTTGGGCTTCAGCATAATTACCACTCTTGGCAGCAGCCAAGCCTTCATCTACGCCTGCATGACTTGCAACTGAAAAACTTAGAGAGAATAATGCGGCAAAAAATAGCCTGTGGAAGAATTTCATGTGAGCCCCTGATTCGAAAAAACAAATTTATAATTAATTGTATTGCTACGTACTATAAATTATTCATTGGAAACTTTCACTATTTCTGACTAACTTAGTTTGAATTAGTCGGTTATGATTGATATTAATCCAATCAAAATAATAACGTTCAATTGTGACATTCGAATTTGTGCTAAGGGAAACACATGGCAACAGTAGATGAAAGTGGGATCAAAGAATTTAAACAGGTTTTTCCACAGCTGGTCTCCGATTTATCGCCTGCAGCATTAAAAAAATTGCTGGATAGCTGCGCTCTGACTGAGTTTCGCCCAGGCCGCAATATCATGCGAGACCGCATGCCATCTGACTCCATTTACTTTGTACTGGAAGGCGAAGCTAGGGTATTTATCGAAAATGACAACCAGTCAATCAAGCTCGGCAACATTAGACCAGGCCAGATCCTTGGAGAAATATCACTCTTATCCCGCCAATTGGTTTCAAGTGCCAGCGTAGAAGCAGCCACCCCTATGAGAACCTTAAAACTAAGGCACCAGCCATTAGAGGATTTACTCGTGGCTGAAGATACTGGGCCAGCGCTCCTCAATGTTTTAACAGAAGTATTGGCTGCAAGGTTACGCACACCGCATTGATAGCTTTTATCATACTGAAACAAATCAATGAATAATTAATCAGGGATTAGCAATGACACTCTTACCATTTTTACGTGATCTTCCCGCATTTGAGAAATTCACTGAAGCTGAACTCACCGCTTTTATTGCACACTCCAAATTGTTCGAGTTCCCTGAAAACCATTTATTCTCAGATCAAAAAGAGCCAGGTGAATCTACCTACTTATTGATTTCTGGCCGTGTACGCGTTTTTCAGCATGACAACGTGGTGAATGAAACTATGAGCGTGAATGAAATCTGCGCTGGCGAGGTCTTTAATGTGCTTTCCCTAGTTGAAGATTTAACTGTTCCCACCACCGTTGTTGCGCTTGAACCCAGCATCGCGCTAGAGTTTCCGCGTGAAAACCTGACGGCGTTGAGAGAACAAGCGCCGCGTATCGCGCATCAATTTCAATACATGATCGCCATCCAACTCGCTAATGCCGTATTCGCTAGAAATGCTGCCTTGCGCGCACGTTTGTAAATGCTGTTAACAAGGCAGAAGTTACTTCTACGTTTGCCCGCGTTATGTTTTATTGCACTCTCAATTGTTGGATTAGCAGCTTGCGCAACGCAGGAGGACAGGCTGGGTACATTGCGTGAGGTTAATGACCTTAGTGCCGACAATAATAACGATAAAGAGAATAACCGCCAGCAAGATAATGTTGCTAAAACCAGCACTAAGCCATTAGTTAAATCAGACCCCAATCACCCGTCACAAAGCATGCCGCCACTAAAATCCAGCAAGCTATCATCACGTTTACAAGCTGGATTTGGCATAGCGAACATCAATTCAAATGCCGTGGCTGAGTACACCCGCTTTTATGGCAGTCATACAGATTTTATTTCACAGGCACTGCAAAAATCAGCACCCTACCTGCCTTACGTCATTGATGAGATTGAATATCGCGGCATGCCAACAGACTTGGCATTGCTGCCCATCATAGAAAGTGGATTCGATACACGCGCCACATCAAGCGCCGCAGCCGCAGGCATCTGGCAATTCATTCCATCTACTGGCAAGCGCTTTGGTTTACAACAAACGTGGTTGCGTGACGAGCGCCGAGACCCACTCACCGCCACCAGTGCTGCGCTTGACTACTTACAAGCACTTTATAACCAATTTGGTGACTGGCAACTTGCCTTGGCCAGCTATAACTGTGGCGAAGGTTGCGTGGCAAAAGCTCAGGCAAAAGCGCGCCAAGCTGGAC
>DATHWP010000109.1:0-15325 GCA_035460505.1 Methyloradius sp.
TTAATGACAGACCATGCGCGATAAAGTTGCTCAGATAGCAATACCCGCACCATGCCGTGGGGTAATGTGAGTGCCGATAAACTCCAGAGCCAGTCTGCCCGCGCCTTAACATCGGCATGCAAACCATCAGCGCCGCCGATGACTAGCGAAATATCGCGGCCCCCCGTCAGCCAGGTTTTCATACGTTCAGCGAGTTGTAGGGTTGTGACGGAAGCGCCGCGTTCATCAAGCGCAATCAGGTAATCCTTACCTGCGGCTTCCAGAATGCGCTTTGCTTCTGCTTCTTGTACTTGTGGGGATTGTTTGCCTGCTGCGCGTTTATCGGGCTTTATTTCGATAATTTCGATGGTCATCTCGCGAGGCATGCGCTTGATATATTCGGCGCATGCAGTCTCAACCCAGGCAGGCATTTTGTGACCAACAGAAATAATGCGTAATTTCAATCAGCCGACTTTACTAAAAGTGTTATTCAGGTGTCTTGACGTGCCCGCGGCGTGTTTCGGCCTCACCCCAGAGTTGCTCCAGGTTGTAATAGGCGCGGGTGGCAGGCAGCATGATGTGGACGATGATATCGCCTAGATCGACCAATACCCATTCACCTTCTTTTTCGCCTTCGGTACCGCGGATGTCAGCGCCTAGCTCTTTCAGTTTTTCGCGTACGCTGTTAGCCAATGCTTTAGCCTGGCGGCTAGAAGTGGCATTAGCGATGATCATATAACTAGCCATGGAGGTCAGCTTACGCACATCCATAACAGTAATATCAAAAGCTTTAATATCTTCAAGCGCGTCGATGACGGCTTTTTTCATGGTTTCTAAATCCATTGCAACCTTAGTATGAGATGTGAGTAGTGGTGAATTGGCAGGTGAAAGAATTAACTTGCAGCCTGCAAAGGGATGTCGCGGCGTTGATCAAGGATGACATTTTTGCCGTCAACATAGACTAGTTGTGGTTTGAGTTTTTCTAGCTCAATTTCATTGTAAGCCGCATAGCTGGCAATAATCAGTAGATCACCAGGGCTGGCTTTACGTGCCGCAGCGCCGTTAACCGAAATAATGCCTGAATGACGCTCAGCGCGAATGGCATAAGTACTAAAACGCTCGCCATTGTTGATGTTGTATATATCAATCTGCTGATATTCGCGGATATCAGCGGCTTCTAAAAGCACTTCATCAATCGCGCAAGAGCCTTCATAGTCCAGCTCTGAATGCGTGACGTGCACTCGATGTAACTTGGATTTGAGCATGGTTCTTTGCATGGCTTATTGATGTTCTGTACGGTGATAAAGATATGATTATAAAGTAAAGTGGGGTTTGAATAAAATCTGCGTGTAATTGCCACACCAGCTTATCAATCTAAATCGAATTCAATATTATCAATCAATCGTGTTTTCCCAAGTCGGGCTGCGCCCAGCACGACCAGTTTTGCATCATTAGCACTTGGTGATAATAGTGTTTGTGCATTGCGGATGCTGATGTAATCGACTATCCAGCCTAACTGGGTCAGATATTGTTTGGTTTGGGATTCAATCTCGGTAAACCCCAGTTTTTTCTTCTTAACAGCATCTACTACTAGTTTTAACGCACGACTCAGACGCTCTGCTTCTAGACGCTCAGCTGGATTGAGATAACCGTTGCGCGAACTCATGGCCAGGCCATCTTCTTCGCGTATGGTCTCGCCTGCGACAATTTCAATCGGCAGGTTAAATTGGCTGACCAACTGGCGAATGATAAATAGCTGCTGAAAATCCTTTTTGCCAAATACAGCAATATCAGGCCGTACGATATTAAATAGCTTCGATACCACTGTAGCTACACCAGCGAAATGGCCAGGGCGGCTTGCGCCGCATAACTGATCAGCAATTGCAGGTGGCACGATGGTCATGGTTTGAGGTGTTGGATACACTTCACTTTCACTAGGTGCAAAGACGATGTCCACGCCTGCCGCTTCTAGCTTTTTACAGTCTGCATCCAGCGTGCGTGGGTAGGCGGCTAGATCTTCATTCACCCCAAATTGCAGAGGGTTAACGAAAATAGTGACAACCACGCAATCACTCTGCTGCCTTGCCAAATTAACTAAATGAATATGGCCTGCATGCAAGTTGCCCATGGTGGTGACCAGGCCAATGTTTTTCTGGGATGCCAACCTGAGCCGTAACTCGGCAATCGTATGGATAATCTGCATTATTGATGACTGAAAAGGGGGATATTAAAAGCTATGTTTAGCAGCGGGGAATGTTTTGTCTTTTACTGCGAGCACATAAGTTGCAACTGCTTCTTGTATGCTCGCTGCACCTTGCATGAAGTTGCGCACAAAGCGTGGCGACTTGCCATGATAGATGCCCAGCATGTCTTGCAAAACAAGT
The DNA here is from genome assembly GCA_035460505.1 of Methyloradius sp. Taxonomy (GTDB): domain Bacteria; phylum Pseudomonadota; class Gammaproteobacteria; order Burkholderiales; family Methylophilaceae; genus Methyloradius. Next base: position 2,364 of record DATHWP010000109.1, read on the forward strand.
ACCTGGCCTGAGCAATCAACCCCTGCACCGATACCGATGGTTGGAATCTGGATGCTGCTGGTAATAGTTTTTGCCAAGCTGGCAGGTAGCATTTCAAGCACGATCATGCCTGCGCCAGCGTTCTCCAGAGCTTGTGCATCACTTACTAGTTGCTGGGCTGATGCATCATCCTTGCCTTGCACACGATATCCACCAAGCTGGTGCACTGATTGTGGCGTTAGCCCCAAATGGCCACAGACAGGAATGCCGCGTTCGACCAAAAACCTCACTGTTTCAGCCATTACGGAGCCACCTTCAAGCTTGACCATATGTGCCCCAGCAGCCATTAAACGGCTGGCATTACGCAATGCTTGTTCAGGGCTTTGCTGGTAACTGCCAAACGGCATATCACTCACGATATAGGCTTTTTTCGTCCCCGCAGCTACCGCACGGGTATGGTAAACCATTTGCGATAAGGTGACGGAGAGCGTGCTGCTATTGCCTTGTAGCACCATGCCGAGTGAATCTCCAACTAGCAATACATCAACGCCTGCGCTCTCACACAGGCTGGCAAAGCTGGCATCGTAGCAAGTCAGAACGGCAATCTTTTCGCCATCTTGGGCTAACTGTTGTAGTTTAACTAAATTCATTAGGACGATTTATTCGAAATTTGGATTAAAGAATTCGCGTTGTCCACGAATCTGCATGATGCGCTCAATCAGCAACTTGAGCGATTCGTCGCTGGCGGCAGTATCAAGCTTTTCATTGTTGACGATCAATATTGGTGAAGCATCATATTGATGGAAATATTCGCTGTAGGCATCGGCCAAGCGCTGTAAATATTCACGCGGAATATCTTGCTCGTAGCGAATCTTGCGTTGATTCACGCGCTCAACCAGTGCATCAACTGGAGTTTGCAAGTAGATCACCAAGTCTGGTTTTGGAATCTGCAACTGCAGATGCTGGTACATCTGGCGGTAAAGCGAGAACTCCTCATCATCCAGATTCAGCCTGGCAAATAAGGGATCTTTTTCCAGAAAAAAGTCGGCGATGATGGCATGGTGAAACATGTCGCGCTGGGTTAAATCACGAATCTGCTCGGCGCGCTGGAATAAAAAGAATATCTGCGTAGGTAAGGCATAACGTGGCGCATCTTGATAAAAACGTGGCAGAAATGGGTTGGCTTCGGCATTTTCCAGCAGCAAGTTCACGGGGTATTGATCGGCCAACCGATTGACCAGCGTAGTTTTTCCGCTGCCAATGGGGCCTTCAACCACGATGTACGGAAATTTATCGAAAATACTCATGCCTATTTCTTGTCTGAATGATTTATTTTTTCAACGGGCTGATTTGCGCAGCTTGCTGCAATGTCGCTGACTTTGCCAATATTCGGAATAATAACGTCTGCCGCGATTTCAGCCAAAGGCTGCATGACAAAGCCACGTAAATGCATGCGTGGATGCGGCAACGTTAATGCAGTTGTTTGCATAGTCACATCATCAAAAAGCAGTAAATCTAAATCCAGCACTCTGGGCGCATTTGGAAATGGTCGCTCACGTCCATGCGAGTTTTCCAGCGCCAGCAATGCATTCAACAGCTCAGATGCGCTTAGAGCAGTTTCTATTTCAGCCACGGCGTTAATAAAGTCTGGCTGGTTATCGTAGCCTACAGGCGCCGTTTTGTAGAGCGATGATGCTTTTATCAGGGTGGTTTGGGGCAATGCATTCAGTTCGTTAATTGCACTGCTAACCTGTAACTCTGGATGCTTTAAATTGCTACCCAGCGCAATAAATGCGCGATGTTTAGACGTGCTTGTCATTCAGCAGTCGAGTTGCCAGCAGTTGCGGGTTTTTTACGTGAGCGACGGCGGCGTTTTTTTGGCTCAGTATCTGGTAACAGCATGGCTTGACGTTTTTCACCCTCGGCGCTGGCAAAATCTGTCCACCATTTACCCAACTCGATTGGTAATTCGCCTGACTCACAACGCAGTAGCAAAAAGTCATAAGCCGCACGATAGCGTGGGTGCTCAAGCAGACTGTATGGACGTTTACCCGCGCGTTGTTCAAAGCGTACTTGCAAGCCCCATATTTCTTTCATGGTCACGCTAAAGCGCTTATGAATCGCCAACTTTTCGGCTTGCGTATCGATGATTTCGTTCATGGCGAGATGTAGTGCAGGGATGCTGTTTTCTCCCAAGTCTTTATATTTTTTCCAGGCCACCAGCACTTCATGCCAGAGCAGTGTCGCAAATAAAAAGCTGGGTGAGACTGGTTTTTCGGCCAGTACACGGTCATCGGTATTTTTGAGTGCCAACTTAACAAAACGCTCGCCCATAGGCTGCTCAAGCACTACATCCAGCATGGGTAGCAAGCCGTGGTGCAGGCCGTGATGGCGTAAGGCATTCACGCTTTCAAGCGCATGGCCTGATAAAAATAGCTTAAGCATTTCATCAAATAAACGCGAAGGTGGCACATCTGCGAGAGCATCAGCCAGCTTCGGGATAGGCGCTTCGGTGGCTTGATCGATTTTTAAGCCAAGTTTCGCCGATAGCCTGATGGCGCGCAGCATACGAACAGGGTCTTCACGATAGCGCGTGACAGGGTCACCAATCATGCGTAAAACGCCCGCCTGAATGTCGGCAACACCATCATGGAAATCCAGAATCTCTTCATTAGATGGGTCGTAATACAGGGCGTTGGCGGTGAAGTCGCGGCGCAGGGCATCTTCAACCTGGTTGCCAAATACGTTGTCGCGCAAAATGCGGCCGCTGTCAGCAACCTTGGCATCGTTCTGTTCGCTATCAGCCAGGTGGCTGCCGCGGAAGGTTGAAACCTCTACAGTTTCATCGCCATACATGACATGTACCAGGCGGAAACGGCGGCCGATAATGCGAGAACGGCGAAATACACGATTCACTTCTTCTGGCGTTGCGTCAGTCGCAATATCAAAATCTTTGGGGCGCTTCTTCAGCAGTAAATCGCGCACTGCACCACCAACTACGTAAGCCTCAAAACCCGCTTTCTGCAAGCCTTCAGTAGTTTTGATTGCACCTATGCTTAGCAGGTTGCGGTCTATGCGATGGGTTTTTTTGAGGATGCGCTTGGCATTCAGATCAGACTTGCGCTTGGTCTTTTTATTGGACGTTGATGCAACCGCCGAAACAGTTTCAGCAGTTTTTTTACTTTTTGAATTGAAAACGCGCTGCAGCAGTTTTTTGATCATTAATGGAATCTAGTTGCACTGGAGAATAAATCGTAATGGCTCAATTATATACGATTAGCCAAGGCACTTGCCGATTCCAATCAACTGCTTGCTATCACGCTTATCTGGAAAGATTAAGTTGAAAATCCAGCCTAGTTGGATTTGAAGGCTTTATAGAGCCCGATACCCGCCACCATGCCAACTGTGAATATCAAGGGCTGTAGCCCAGCGCTGAATAATGAGGCAATGGCAGGCCCTGGGCAGTAGCCTGATAATCCCCAGCCTACGCCAAAGGTCAATGCCCCAATTACCAGTTTTCGGTCTATTTGCTTATCGTTTGGTAGCGAGATGCTTTCACCAAGGATAGTCTGACCACGCTTTTTTGCGAGTGCGAATGCAAATACACCGACCAGAATAGCGCCACCCATCACAAAGGCTAATGAGGGATCCCACAGGCCAGTAATATCAAGAAAGCCCTTTACTTTAGTGGGGTTGGTCATGCCAGAGAGGATGAGGCCAAGCCCGAAAATAATGCCAGAAAGACCTGCGAAAATGAGTTGCATGCTAGTAATTATCCGATGAGGTGGCGCACAACGAACACTGCGACAAAGCCAGCAAACATAAATGACAGGGTGGCTACCAATGAACGTAACGAGCCACGAGAAAGGCCGCAGACACCATGACCGCTGGTGCAGCCAGACGAGGCTGTAGTGCCGATGCCGACTAACACACCTGCAATCAGTAGCACGGGCAAGCTGGTCGAGTTTTCAGTATCTGGCAATGCATGTGCCAGGCCATAAATGAAAGGGGAGATAACCAGACCAAGAATAAACAACCAGCGCCAAGCTGTTTGCTGTTTGGTCAAAAGACCGCCCAGTATGCCGCTGACCCCTGCGATTTTCCCGTTGAACAGGACCAATATGGCGGCAGCCAAGCCTATTAGTAGCCCGCCAGCCAATGAGGGTAGTGGTGTGAAGTGTGCCCAGTCTATCGCCATATTGATTTATGCTTTGGTCATCGTTAATTTGATAGTTTAAACAATTACAGCGCCCAACTGTAGGCAATGCCTACTGAATCTTGGCGCATTTTGAGATTAACCTCGCCGCCGCCAAAACCTGCGGGAATTGAGCCGCTGCCATTAACGGTATTTTCAAACGCATGCAAATAGCTGAATGATAGCTCGCTCTTGTTTTCAAATTTCCAGGTAGAGCCAAAGGTCAGGTGGTCTTGCACCACGGCAGGTGCCAGTATGTTGAATAGGGTTTCGCTATTGGGGATAGGCTGGTCGGAATGGTTATAACCAGCGCGCAGAGTGAGCTGGTCATCATAGGCATAAATAGCACCCAATTTATAAACCGTGATGTCTTTCCAGCCAAACCCAGGGCCGTTGTCTGAGCCTAGTTGGTTGCTGGCTATATTGGCTAGTGCATTGCCAACTGAATTCACATCGCTATATTGAATACGTTGTATATCGCCTGCAATCGTCAGTGCAGGTGTCGCTTTTACAGCAATACCAGCACCAAACGTGGCTGGCACATCAAAGCTGCCTTGCTCTGCAAACAGGCCTTTGTATTTATCAAACTTGCTGGTGTAGGTCTTGGTTTGGTAGCTCGCACCTAGCGACACATAATCGCCGAATTGCCCCAGCCAGCCAAAATGCAAGCCTGCACCATAGGATTGATCAAAGCCTTTATTGGTGACATCGTTTGGTGATTGAGAGAACTGTGGTGCATTTCCCGTAAAGTTCTCCAGCCCTTTGGCAGCAAACCGCTGGTAAGCAAGATTTAAAGTGACACCTAGAGATTGTGTGGGTGTGATTTTCCAGGCAATGGTAGGCGCGACAAAGACCTGTACAAAATCAATTTTTGCTTGAGATGTTCCGAGCAAAGGTACTGCACGATTGTAATTTGCATTCATACCGCCATTGCCATATACGGCAACACCCAGGGATAACTCTGGCGATACCTGCTTGCTATAACCAAACTCAGGGATGATGAAATTCTTCTGGTCGTTGGCGTCATAAGTGCCGTTGAAGCCAGGTGCTGGGCTACCCGTAATCTCGGACTCGCGGATTGGGCGGAACCAGGTTGCGCCTATATCGATTCTGTCACCGATCCAGGCCAAGCCAGCGGGGTTGGTTGCTACCGTTAAAGTGTCTTGTGGCAATGCATAGCCAACACCGCCAGCGCCTTGCGATTTAACACCGTACCCTGGGGCGAAATAGCCGTCGGTCGCATGTGCTTGGCTAGCTGCGAGCAAAGTGGCTAGAGATAAGAGTTTGTAGTGAAATTTCATATTGAGTCCTTATTTCTAAATGAGCGATTTACAAATAAAAAAAGAGGCTAGCGCTTTCGCACTAGCCTCCAGTTGTCAGGTTGGCTTGAATTAAAGTTGGGGTTTTATGTAGCTTGATTCAAAAACACCCGCACGTTTCTTGGTCTGATGAATACGTGTTCACCTTCACTAATGGCAAGTTCGCGGAAGCGTTCCTTGGTTAGCTCGGCTTCGATGATTTCTGTATCGTCTTTGCGTTGCAATTCCAGCCTGACCAGTGGCCCGATGGCGTGGATGTAATTCACAACGGCTTCGAATGACGCTTCACCGTTTTGCTCTTTATGCACTTCAATATCATGTGGGCGCACGTAGGCAAATGCGGCGCTGTCTTTGGTGTCTTCATGTGCATTGAGTTTGAGTTCAATATCACCGATCTTGGCCAGACCATCATTTACGCGGCTATGGAACAGATTCACATTGCCCAAGAATTGATATACAAAAGGCGATGCAGGGAAGTCATAGACTTCTTGTGGTGAGCCGATTTGTTCGATCTTGCCTTGGTTCATGACCACGATGCGGTCGGCGACTTCTAGCGCTTCTTCCTGATCATGCGTGACGAAAACGCTGGTGATGTGTAATTCATCATGCAAGCGGCGCAACCAGCGGCGTAAATCTTTACGTACTTTTGCATCTAGCGCGCCAAACGGCTCATCCAGCAGTAATACTTTTGGCTCTACTGCCAGTGCGCGCGCCAATGCGATACGCTGACGCTGACCGCCAGAAAGCTGCGGTGGATAGCGGTCTGCAAGCCAGTCAAGTTGCACCAGTTCCAGCAGTTTGTGTACGCGTCTATGGATTTCAGCATTGGTTGGGCGGGTGGCTTTAGGACGCACACGCAGGCCAAACGCGACATTCTCGAACACAGACATGTGACGGAACAATGCATAGTGCTGGAATACAAATCCCACTTCACGATCGCGCACGCTGCGCTCTGTGGCGTTATTGCCGTGGAATAGAATGCTGCCTGAGTCTGGCGTTTCCAGCCCAGCGATAATGCGTAGTAGCGTGGTTTTACCGCAACCAGATGGGCCCAGTAGTGCGACTAATTCACCATTTGGCACATCCAGGCTGATGTCTTTCAATGCCTGGAAGCTGCCAAAGCCTTTTACAATATTACGAATCTCAATACTCATTATTAAGCCTTTATTTTATTGACTGCTGTTCATGCGTTGATGCTTAGAGCTGCCATTATTCTGCTGCTGCAAGCTTTCCACTTTTTTCTGCACCGTAATCGGTACGCCACTCAATAAAGCTCTTCAGTGCAAGGGTCACCAGTGCCAGTAAAGCCAACAGCGATGCCACGGCAAAAGCGGCTGAGTAGTTGTATTCGTTATAAAGAATTTCTACATGCAAAGGCATAGTGTTGGTGAGGCCACGGATATGGCCTGAAACCACGGATACCGCGCCAAACTCGCCCATGGCGCGGGCATTGGTGAGAATCACCCCATAGAGCAAGCCCCATTTAATATTAGGCAGGGTCACGCGCCACAGCATTTGCCAACCAGATGCGCCAAGTACAAGCGCAGCTTCCTCTTCCTCTTTGCCTTGTGCTTGCATCAGAGGAATCAATTCGCGCGCCACAAAAGGAAAGGTGACGAATATGGTGGCCAGCACAATGCCAGGAATAGCAAAAATCACTTTGTAATCGTGGTCGATAATCCATGAGCCGAACCAGCCTTGTAGCCCAAATATCAACACATATATCAAGCCTGCAATCACAGGCGATACAGCAAATGGAAGGTCAATCAGCGTAATCAGAATACTCTTGCCACGAAACTCAAATTTGGCAATCGCCCAGGCGGCAGCAACGCCGAATACCAGATTAAGCGGTACTGAGATTGCAGCAGCAATCAGTGTGAGTTTGATTGAAGATAAAGCGTCTTCATCTACCAATGCGGCAAAATAAGCACCAAAGCCTTTACGCAAAGCCTCGGTAAATACGGCAGCCAATGGCACAAAAAGGAACAGGCTTAAAAATACGAGGGTGACCGCAATAAATACCCAGCGTATCCATGCGGGCTCTGAAGTTGCGCGGCTACGTGCGACTTTGGCGTTGTATTTCCCTAATTGTGTCACTGTAACTGCAGACATATTGACCTTTGTATTTTCTAAATATCTTTGAATAATTTATTAGCGGGATTCTGTAATGCGTTTATTCGTCCACCACTGCAGCCCGTTGATGGCGAACAGTAAGATGAATGAAACGACCAGCATCACCACTGCCACAGCGGTTGCGCCTACGTAGTCATATTGTTCAAGCTTGGTGATGATGATCAGTGGAGTGATTTCAGACACCATCGGCATGTTGCCTGCAATAAAGATCACAGAGCCATATTCGCCAATTGCACGCGCGAAAGCCAGCGCAAAGCCTGTCAGCAATGCAGGCCAGATAGCGGGCAAGATAATCTTGCTAAATGTCTGCCAGCGGTTTGCACCTAGGCTGGCGGCTGCTTCTTCGGTTTCTGCTTCAAAATCTTCCAGTACAGGTTGTACCGTGCGGACTACAAAAGGCAATCCAATGAATGTGAGTGCAACCACCACACCCAATGGCTTGAATGCGACCTGAATGCCATGCGGCTCAAGGATGCTACCTATCCAGCCATTAGAGGCGTACACGGCCGTGAGCGCGATGCCAGCAACGGCTGTTGGTAGTGCGAAGGGGAGATCGACCAAAGCATCCACCAGTTTTTTACCTGGGAATGTGTAGCGAGTGAGAACCCATGCGGTCAGCATGCCAAATACTGCATTGATCAAAGCCGCAATCAACGATGCGCCAAACGTGAGTTTGTAAGACGCCATGACGCGCGGCGCTGTCACCACATGCCAGAATTCTTCAAAGGTAAATGCGGTGGTTTTAATAAATGCGGCAGAAAGTGGAATCAGAACAATCAGGCTGAGATATAAAAGCGTGTAGCCAAGAGAGAGGCCAAAGCCAGGTAAAACATTATGCTGTTTACTTTTTTTAAATAGGGGCATGGTTGCGATGGCTTAATAAATAACGGCTTAATGGGAATTCGATTGGCGAGTCGTAATGTAACAGTGCTCGTTATAACTTAAAAATAATATGTTTTTATATTGATATAACTTAATCGGCTAATGAGTGGCTTTAATTTCCATCGCTATAGCGTATTTGATACATTTTAGTGCTGGTAATTGCCTTTTTGCGCGTGGAAAATCAAAAAACGATAATTCTTCTGCATAGTTATTACCATGTTTTATAGAACTATTTTTAGTAAAGGGAACTCAGTATTTTTATTAGGTATTTTATGGCGCATTTTTTATGAATAATTCATCTCATCGATTCATGATAAGTTTGATGGCAATTTTACTCACACTGCTTTCACTTTCTGCGTTTGCAGGTGAGGACTCAGGCTCAGTACCCAGCAAAGCCAGTTCACCTTATCCCGCTGTGCTTGATGCCAGCGCGAATAGCAATGGTGATGCAGAGCCTATCAAAATTTCCTCGGTCTATGGCACGCTGGCGCTCAAGGAATATAAGCTGCCTTTTGAGGATAGTTATCCCTCGGGCTCGTTCGAAAAACTGAATAAAAACCAGTTTATATTTATCAGCAAATGCGGTGATGTCTATTTCAGCAATCTTGATTTTACTAAACCTGATGGTGAACTGGTGCTGGTGAAGCCTGCTAAAGCTTTATCCAAATACATACCAGGCGGTGATGAATCCACTGATGAGAGCAGTAGTAAAAAAGTGGTTTATTGCAAGGATTTATCGGGTGTTAAGGATTCATTGATTGTTAAGAACTCACTCTATATTGCCTATACCACCTGGGATGAGCAAAACAATGGCGCCCGTCTGGCAGTATCTGAATTTGATCTTGATCTGGTTAATTCTGAAGTGACATTCAAGCGTGAAATCTATTTGAGCCGCCCTGCTGTTAAAGAGCCATTTCTGGGTCACCAAGTGGGCGGGAAAATGGCCTTGGGCGAAAATGAAAATACCTTGTATCTGGCGATTGGTGATTTCTCCAAGCCCGACAAAGTGCAGGATAAAACCACTTCGCTGGGTAAAGTCATCAAAATTGATCTCAAAAGCCTGAATGCTGAAGTATATGCCACGGGCTTCAGGTCACCCAATGGCGGTTTGTTTTATGACCATGAAACCAATGAGCTATGGCTAAATGACCATGGTCCACGCGGTGGTGATGAAATCAATCTAGTTAAACGTGGCAAGAACTACGGCTGGCCGATCGTGAGCTACGGCACCATTTATGAGCGTGATGGCATTGGCGGCTACTACGGTAATAAATTCAATAATCATGAGGGTTACGAAAAGCCTGCCATGACCTTTGTGCCTTCTATTGGCATTGGTCCCATCGCAAAGTATGCGAGCACAGGCAAAAACGACTACTGGGATAACGATTATTTTGTAGCCGGGATGGGTTCAATGACCTTGCTGCGCATCAGAAAAGAGGGGGCCAATCTGGTGTATGCCGAACCAGTGCTAACTGGCTATCGCATACGTGCTATCAAGATTGACCCAGATGGCACCTTCTATTTAAAGACTGATCACAACCAGTTGCTTATTTCTGACTAAACGCGGTTTGATGCTGCTGGAAAATAACGTTTTTCTTGCAGCGCATCTGCAGTCGCTGGCTTACCAAGAAAATTACCCTGTATCAGTTCGCCGCCACTAGCAAAGGCAATATCCAGTTGCAATTGAGTTTCTATGCCCGTGAATATTGGCTTGGCACCTGAGTCTTTTACCAAGCGTACCAAGGCAGGCAATATCTGGTGTACACGGCTGTTCTTCTGCGCAGCCTGAATGACGCTTAAATCAAATTTTACGTATTCAGGCGTAAATTTCCATAGGCGATCGATGTTCGAGCGGTCACTGCCAAAGTTATCCAGCGCAATCTTATAGCCACGGTCGCGATAATTTTCAATCGCTTCCAGTAGTTGTTTGTCTTGCTCAACCAGAGCCTCTTTAATCTCAATCACTACACGGTCGGTAGCTACTGAATTTGAGTGCAATATGCGTTCAAATACCTTGCCATGCCCATTCACGCTGATCAGTAGCTTGGGGTGCACATTCAAAAACAGTAGCCCGTTTTCATCGTATATCTGACGGAAATTCAGTACATGTAATGTACGGCTCACGCGGTCAAATTGCACCAGCTTGCCAGATTGCTCGGCATAGCTAAATGCAAATTCAGGGCTGCTAGGCAGTTCACCGCCTAATGATGGACGCAGAAAAGCCTCATGGCCATGCAGCTCACCAGCCGCACTGTCGTAGATCGGTTGGAAAGCACTATTGAGCTGTACGCCCAAATAGGTGCTATTGAACTCGCCCGTGGTCTGCTCTTGCAGGCCATATTCATCAAAATCGAGGAATAATGAGTCATGCAACTGCTGCCTGAGCTTTTCCAGATGTGATGATGAGATTGCGGTTTTTGCCATGAGATTTCCTGATGCTTACTTAAAATTATTTGATGTAAATCTGATCAAAATTGGCGCCGTCTGCAAAGTGTGTTTTTTGCACATTGGCCCAGCCGCCAAAGGTGTCATCCACAGTAAAGAACTGGACTGGTTTAAAGTCGGCTTTATGCTTTGCCGCAATGGCTTCCACTTGAGGGCGTAAGGAATGTTTCACTGCCAACTCTTGGCCAATCTCTGAATAGTGGAATTCAAGATAAGCCTGCGCCACTTTACGTGTACCGTGCTTATCTACAACCCGGTCAACCAGGCTGATCGGGTTTTCAGCAAGAATACTGATAGATGGATATACAACTTCAAACTGGTCACCACCAAGCTCTTTTTTGATCAGCGCAACTTCGTTCTCAAAGGTCAGTAATGCATCTCCAATGTCACGTTGAACAAACGTCGTTGTCGCACCGCGGCCACCTGTATCTAATACAGGCACGTTTTTGAACAGTTTGGTCACAAATTCTTTGGCTTGGGCATCAGTACCGCCTTTTTTCAGAACAGAGCCCCAAGCTGCCAAATATGCATAACGACCGTTGCCAGAAGTTTTAGGGTTGGCGATGACTACATCAATGCCAGGTTTAACCAAATCATCAAAATCCTTGATGTGTTTTGGGTTACCTTTACGAACGAGTATCACTGTGGTTGAGGCGGTAGGTGAGCTGTTATTAGGTAAGCGTTTTTGCCAGTCTTTTGGTATCAGGCGTGCGCGGTCATAAAGAATATCAATGTCGGTAGGTTGGTTCATCGAAATCACATCGGCTTCGAGGCCATCAACGACAGAACGCGCTTGTTTGCTGGAGCCGCCATGAGATTGATTGATCGTGACAGTTTCGCCTGTTTTTTCTTTCCAGTATTTTGCAAATGCAGGGTTGAAATCTTTGTAGAATTCGCGGGTAACATCGTATGAAACATTTAAAATCGCCGTTTCGGCAAATGCTGCATTCGGTATTGATGCAATGGAAACAAGCCCCAGTAATACCCCTGTAAATAAACGCTTCAGCATAAAAACTCCCTTTTTTATTTTGATAACACAGTTGATTTAATCAGTGGGGAATATAGAGATTTATCAAAATAATGTAAAAGAATATATGAATATAACCTTAGTTATAAATATTATTTAGACGATGTTATCTTTATGTTCAGAATGGTTTTTATAGGCATATATTTTATTGATTCAATGAAATATATTTTGCATATATAACATAATAGAATTAACATATATGCAATGGTTATATTGATTTAAAGTATGCTGACCGGACAACCGGAAGCCAATTCATTCTTGATTGAATTGGCTCTAATTTGCTTGCAAAAAGCTAGGTGAGTCTTGAGGTGTTCTGTATATGACCGATAGTATTAAAACCCCAGAAGATTCTTCTGGAATTTTGAATATTGCTAAAATTGTGAGCGATTTACGCGGTGTGCGCGTGTCATCGCTCGAAGATCGCAAGCGTCGTAACAAACCACCCAAATTACCGTCACGCAAAGTACTTACTGATATTGTTGAGGGAATCGCTGCTGCGCTGTTCCCGAATCGTCTTGGCCTACCAGACTTGACTGAAGATGGCATAGATTATTTTGTCGGCCATACATTAGATACCGCATTAAGAGAGTTAAGCGCTCAAGTTCGGCTGGAGTTGGATTTCTCTGCCAGTCTTGATCAACCGAATTCACAAATATCAAATGACTCTGCCGCTGCCGAGCAACATATAGAGCAGCAAATGCTACAAGCCAGAAAAATAGTTAAACAATTCGCCGAAACTTTGCCCTCTATCCGTGTCTTGCTGGACAGCGATATTGTCGCTGCGTATGAAGGCGACCCAGCTGCCAGAAGCATAGATGAAGTGCTGGTTTGTTACCCTGGCATTACCGCCATCACGCATTACAGAATCGCTCACGTTCTACACAAGCTGGGCGTGCCGTTGATTGCGCGCATTATTTCCGAAATCGCCCATTCCTCAACAGGTATTGATATCCACCCAGGTGCGCAGATTGATGAGCGCTTC
>DATHWP010000110.1:0-8270 GCA_035460505.1 Methyloradius sp.
GCAATACGCGTAGCCGCCGAGCATGTTTTGAAATAGCTCGCGATAATGCTGTTCACTTTGCCGCATTGCTTCTTCAGCACGTTTACGAGCGGTCACATCCTGACCAAATAGAAAGAAACCTGTGACCTCACCCTTTTCGAACGCGGGAATGTAGGAAATTTCGCTATAGAGAAAATTGCCATCTCGACCTGAAATGACATCCTCAAAGTGCTGCGGTTTACCTTTGAGAACTGCCTTGATATGAGGCTGCCTCTTCTTGTATATATCTTCATCCATAAAATCGCGCAGGTGCTTGCCATAAATATCTGAAGCGGGTGAATCGAACCACTCTTCATATACCTTGTTGGCAAATTGATTAACTAGATTTTTATCCCAATACCCTATTCTGGCAGGTACATTATCGATGATCAGTTTGATGCGTTGTTCGCTAAGATCAATCAACTCTTTGGCCGCAGTCAGCATCTTCGCATCTTGCACTAATTGGCGATTAGCTTCCTGCAAGCCTTTAATCTGGATCTTCACTTCATTTTGTAGTGCATCGCGCTCTTCAATAATGCGTGCTTCAAGCCTCTTAACATGTGAAATATCTTCAATCGAGGCGACAAAGTAGAGTGGCTCACCTGATGCATCACGATTTAGCCTGACAGAAAGGCTCGCCCATAGATAATGTCCAGCGGCGTGCAGGTAGCGTTTTTCCATGTGATAGCCCGGAATTTCGCCATCGAGTGTGCGCTTAAACAACTCTAAGTCTTTATCCAAATCTTCAGGATGAGTGATGTCCTGAAAACTGATATTGGTGAGGGTTTCATGATCGTAACCCAATATTTCACAGGCCTTTGGATTGACACGAAGTAGCTGGCCTGTAGGTGATGTATGGATCAGGCCGACCGCAGCAAGATTAAAGGTGTTCTCAAATAAGGCAAAGGTTTCCAGCAAAGAAGCGTTCAAGGTGAGATTGGTGTTTGCAAGCTCACGTCTTTGCAAAGCTATCTGCGCCAGTTTTGCCAGTCGCGACAACTGCAGTTGTTCAGACGCACTTAATTGTCGCGGCCGGCTATCGACGACACATAGCGTCCCTATGTTGTGGCCTTCGATTGAAGACAAAGGAAAACCTGCATAAAACCTGACATGCGGTGCTTCAAGCACTGATGGATTATCTGAGAAACGATCATCCAGCTGTGCATCTTCGATAATCATGGGGCATGTTTCAAGAATCGCATGCCCACAGAAAGAGACATCGCGCGGCGTTTCTGTGGCTTCAATGCCCACACGGGATTTGAACCATTGGCGGTGACTATCAACAATGGTGACCAGCGCAATAGGCAATTGGAGCAGCTCTGATGCCATCTGCGTCAATAAATCAAAGTCAGCCTCTGGAGCACTATCCAGAATATCCATTCTTGATAGTGCTTCAAGCCTGGCAGTTTCGTTACTCGGGATGTCTGGGAATTTCATTCAGCCTGTAATCTCGCGTTGCGATGGATGCTTTAATGATTGGAAACCTCAAGCCGTGCCCAGCTCATTAAAATCACCTATTAACAATATTTCAGCTTAATAAAACTAGACTTTACATGACTTCTGCGTCAATGGTATCAAATTGGATATCAAAGACCTCATGCTGCGATGAAGTCTCTGCTAGCAGATGTGTGGCGGGATTAAATTGCGCAAGAGTGAGCCGCTGCAGATATTCAGACTCACGGTTGAGAATGGTTTCATTATGCATATTGCGTAATTTCTTGACCATTACCTTGCCTGTATTAACAAAGAAATAAATTTTACGTGGGTGTACATCCTGCACATCAGTGGCAACCACCTGGATGTTTCTGGCGTTGAGATAATCAAATACAAATTGGGTATTACGCGCGGCAGCGGCAATGGACTGGGCATCATTGAGCATGTTGCTGGCACCAAAGACTTTAGCTTCAAGATTCTCTGGGGCTGCGCCCATCTGAATAAGATCGTTTATGAGTGTATCCATCGCCTTGATGCCATAGACCTCACTCTTAAAATTCACGGTATCTTCGTCAGGCAGCATGTAATTGTTCATGCCGCCTATTCCACTGACTTTATCTCGAATGCAGGCGGTAATACATGCCCCCGTGACGGTGACCAACAACATATTTCTCTGGGTAGCGTAATACTGGCCTGGCAGAATTTTGGCGGCATCAAGGCCAAATCGACTATCAAAATAGACGTTCGGCCTGGTAATGTCTTTATTCGCATGAGCAGTCATATTAAGACCCCAGTGATGATTGATGGATATTGACGGTTATTTTTAAATTCCCAGTTTTATAGTAAGTGTTAAGCCTTGAAAGCCAACACCTGAAAAAAGCGCAATTTATTGCTCTATTTAACCAATTAACAAACTTACCCAATAAACCCTAGCAAGAATTGGGCACATACTTTAATACTGCTTTACTCTGGATTACCACAACATGTCAGACATGTTTTTGAACGCAATGCGCCTTGGTAGCTTCGGCAAAGACAGCATCAACACCATCATCATCAATGGATGGATCAGCCAGCCGATCTTTGAACACCTGGCATTCAGAGGCATGATCAATGAGTTCAGCGACCAGTTTTACTTTTTTATCAAGGGCTAAGGGATGGTAGTGGCCGGGGCATCCGGCAAGCAGAAACAGTAGGGAAGAAGTGAGGGCGATGGTCTGTAATAGGCGCATGAAAACTAGCAAATTTTCGGTGAGTAAATATGCCTATACTTTATCCCGAATTGCACTTCAGCTACAGCTTTTTTTACTCATGCTAATTGCGTGCAAATTTAAGATTTTTGTCATAAAACGGTGCATTCACGGTCGATATAACAAGCATCAGCGTAATGTAAAAAAACACAACGATGGCTGCCCATCGTTGTGTTTTTATCGCACGGCATAAAAAGCTTTAACAGCAAGCAGTATTTACTGCCAACCACCGCCCAGAGCACGAATCAACCCGACAGAGGCTACAGAACGTTCACCAGCGCTTTGTATCTGTGAGCGTTCAGCTGCCAATCGGGTACGCTGGGCATCAATCACCTCAAAATAGCTAGCCGATCCATTTTTGTAGCGCACATCCGCCAAGTGCTCTGCAACTTTTGAAGAATCTATCCCAGCATTCAAGAACCCGATCTGGCTATCCAGCGTGCGCAAGGCACTCAAGTTATTTTCGACATCCTGAAAGCCGACGAGTACCTGCTGCCTGTAATTAGCTACTTGTATTTCGTAACCAGCATCCGCACGCGCCAGATTTGATTTATTCAGACCGCCATCAAATATCGGCAAAGTCAGTGCTGTACCGACCAACGGCCCTAATAGCCAGCTGCGGCTCGACCATTTGAACAAGTCTTCCAACTGATTCGACTGGTAGCCAGCCGTGCCCGTCAGTACCAATTTAGGAAAGAAAGCAGCTTTAGCCGCGCCCACTCGCGCACTGGCAGCAGCCAATTGGCGCTGTGCCTGTGCAATGTCAGGGCGACGCTCCAGCAAATCAGATGGCAAACCTGCGGGCACAATCACTGTAGTGGCTCGCAATGGCGCAGGGGCCAAGGTAAACTCGGCAGGTGCCTTGCCTAGCAATATCGCCAGCGCATGATCTTGTTGCGCTCGAGAGCGCTTAACGCCCTCTTCTTCTGCCTGCACTACAGATAGCTCCGTACGCGCTTTCGCCAGATCAAGCTCACTGGTATCACCCACATCATAGCGATGCTGCACCAAACGCAATTCGTCCTTGCGCAAGGTGATAGTTTTTTGCAGAATTTCCAGTTCAGAATCCAGCGCACGTATCGTGAAATACTGTTGCGCAACATCAGCCTGCAAAGCCAGCAACACTGATCGGTAAGCGGCTTCCTGAGCTTGTGCATCTAGCCTGGCAGCGCGGCTCTGGTCTGACAGCCGACCAATCAAGTCAACTTCATATGAAGCATTCACCTGCGCGCGCCACTGTGTATTAAGTTCAGTGTTGTTGTCACGCTGACGAGTTGGCCCAAAACCGCCATTCAGTTGAAATTTGCGGGCGGCATCAACGACCCCCGCGTTGGCGCGGGCTTCTTTTACTCTTGCCAAGGCAATTGCCAAATTAGGGCTGTTATCGGTTGCCGCATCGATCAGGTTACTCAGTTCCGGCTCATTGAAGACCGTCCACCAGCGGCCGCGATCTGCATCATCAGATGGCTTGGCAACCTGCCACGCACCCTCCAGGCTCGCTGCTTCGCGATACTGGCTAGGCAGTTGCAGATCAACACGCTCTGGCGGCTTGGTAGTAGAGCAACCTGCCAGCAACATGGCCGTGGCCAATGTAGTCAAACTAAGGTTAAGTGTTTTCATGATTAAATTCCTTCCTTGATTTCAGGCGTTGCAGTTGCTGGGTGCGCATGGTCTTTTAGCACTGCATTCCCGAATTTGCTGGCCATAGTGCGGATCAGCACATAGAACACTGGTGTGAGGAACAGGCCAAATATGGTCACGCCTATCATGCCGGCAAATACCGCAATCCCCATGGCATGACGCATCTCTGAGCCAGCACCAGTTGAAAGCACCAATGGCACCACACCTGCAATAAAGGCGATGGAGGTCATGAGGATAGGACGTAAACGCATACGTGCAGCCTCAATCGCGGCCTCATAAATCTTTCGGCCTTCAAACTCCAGCTCACGAGCAAACTCAACGATCAGGATCGCGTTCTTGCACGCCAGCCCGATCAACACCACCAGGCTGACCTGGGTAAAGATGTTGTTATCGCCACCAGTGAGCCATACACCAGCCAAGGCTGACATCAGACCCATAGGCACGATTAGCAATACCGCCAATGGCAAGGTCAGGCTTTCATACTGCGCAGCCAGCACCAGGAATACCAGCAACACTGACAGCGGCAAGATGATGAACAGCGTATTGCCTGCGATCTTTTCCTGATAGGTCAGCTCAGTCCACTCATAGCCGATGCCGCGTGGCAATGTTTCTGCCGCGATGCGCTCAACCGCAGCCTGCGCCTCGCCTGTGCTGTAGCCAGGCGCTGCACCACCATTGACATCAGCAGCCGGGAAGCCGTTATAGCGCATCGCACGGTCAGGCCCATAGCTCTGGGTCATTTTCAACACAGATGACAACGGCACCATATCGCCATTGTTATTCCGTGTCTTCAACAAGCCGATATCTTCAGCATGGGCGCGGAATTGTGCATCTGCCTGTACACGCACTTGGTATGTGCGACCGAACTTGTTGAAGTCGTTGACGTATAGCGAACCCAGGTAAATCTGCAAGGTGTCGAATACATCAGGTATCGACACACCCAACTGTTGCGCATGGGTACGATCTACATCGGCATACAGTTGCGGCACATTGATCTGGTAGCTGGAGAACATACCAGCCAGCTCAGGTGCTGCACGGGCCTTGGCCATAAAGGCTTGCAGTGCATCATTCAGCGCCACATTACCAAGGGCTGCCCTGTCCTGTATCTGGAACTTGAAGCCACCGATAGTACCCAAGCCTTGCACTGGCGGCGGTGGGAACACAGCAATGAATGCTCCCTTGATGCTGCCGTATTTCTGGTTCAGTTGCTGGGCGATGGCAAAGCCACTTTGGTCCTTGCCTGTGCGCTCTTCGAACGGTTTCAGGGTGACAAACACAATGCCTGAGTTCGGACTATTGGTGAACCCGTTGATTGAAAGCCCAGGGAAAGCTACAGCTGATTCGACACCTGGATGCTTCAATGCGATATCACTCATCTCACGGATCACACCTTCAGTACGATCCAGTGAGGCAGCATCTGGCAACTGCGCAAAGCTCACCAGGTACTGTTTATCCTGCCCAGGAATAAAACCGCTAGGCACGATATGGATCAATGCTACGATCGCGGCGATCAAGACTGCATAGATCACCAGCATCATGCTCTTGCGTTTCAACACACCAGTTACGCCAGCGCCATAAGAGTTGGACCCGCGATGAAATACCTGGTTGAATCGCTTGAAGAACCAGCCAAATAAGCGGTCAATGGTACGCTGAAAGATATCCTTTTTAGCGCCATGGCTCTTTAGCAAAATCGATGCAAGTGCAGGAGACAATGTCAATGAATTGAAAGCAGAGATCACCGTAGAAATAGCGATAGTGAGCGCAAACTGCTTAAAGAATTCACCAGTGAGGCCACTAACGAATGCCAACGGTACAAACACCGCCGATAATGTCAGTGCAATCGCGACAATCGGGCCCGAGACTTCGCGCATGGCTTTATAAGTTGCATCTTTCGGAGTAAGCCCATTCTCAATATTCCGTTCTACGTTCTCCACCACGACGATGGCATCATCAACCACGATACCAATGGCGAGCACCAGACCGAACAAGCTCAGCGTGTTGATGGAAAAGCCCAGACCCATCATCACAGCAAAGGTACCAATGACCGACACTGGCACTGCCAGTAATGGAATGATGGAAGCACGCCAGGTTTGCAGGAACACAATCACCACAAGCACTACCAGCAGAACCGCAATCAACAGTGTATGGATCACGGCATGGATAGACGATTTTACGAACTGGGTCGGGTCATAGACGATGTGGTATTCCAGACCTTCAGGCATGTCTTTTTGCAACTCAGCCATGGTCTTCCGCACGTTGTCCGAAATCTGCAAAGCGTTAGAACCAGGCGCCTGGAAGATCGGGATCGCCACCGCTGATTTGTTATCCAGCAATGAACGGAGTGCATACTCACTTGCGCCCAGCTCAACACGGGCAACGTCTTTCAGGCGAGTAACCACGCCATCGCTAGAGGTACGGATGACAACATTTTCGAACTCTTCCACAGATACTAGGCGACCACGGGCATTGACCGATATCTGGTAATCCGTACCCGGCACTGAAGGTGAAGAACCAATCACACCCGCTGCCACATCCACGTTTTGTTGACGAATCGCCGTGACCACATCATTGGCAGTTAGCTTGCGCTCAGCGACCTTGCGTGGGTCCAGCCAGATGCGCATGGAATAGTCACCAGCACCGAACAGCTCTACCTGCCCTACGCCTTCGATACGTGCCAAGCGATCTTTCACGTTGAGCAGCGCATAGTTGCGCAGATAAGTCATGTCGTAACGACCATTTGGTGAAAGCAAATGCACAACCATGGTCAGGTCAGGCGAGCTTTTCACCGTGGTCACGCCCAGGCGTTGCACTTCTTCTGGCAATCTTGGCAAAGCCTGATTCACGCGATTCTGGACCAGTTGCTGTGCCAGATCTGGCGAAGTACCAAGCTTGAAAGTGATAGTCAGCGTCATCAGGCCATCGGATGTTGCCTGCGAAGCCATATACAGCATGCCTTCCACGCCGTTGATCTGCTCCTCAATTGGGGTGGCGACCGTCTCAGCGATAGTCTGTGGGTTAGCGCCAGGGAACTGCGCCTTGACGATCACAGAAGGCGGTACGACTTCCGGATATTCGGAGATCGGCAGATTGAACATGGAGATCAATCCACCGATGAAAATGATGACAGAAAGAACGCCCGCAAAGATGGGGCGATCAACGAAAAACTTAGAGATATTCATATTGTTTGCTCCCGCAGATGGTGATCAAGGCTGGCTCAGATCACAGTTTTCTTGTGGTGTTTTAAGGTCTGCTGGATATTCGAGGCGGTCTTCTCAGTAGGCTCGATTGCGCTAGTTGCCTGTGCGGGACTTGCAACCTCACTTGGCGCCACAACGTCATTCGGCCGAACACGCTGCAAACCATCGACGATGATGTGCTCGCCTTTTTCAAGGCCTGAACGCACGATGCGCATGCCATCGACCATAGGACCAAGCACGATCACGCGATAAGTCGCTTTGTTGTCAGCGCCCACCACCATGACGAATTTCTTGTCCTGATCAGTCCCTACAGCCTTGTCTTCGATCAGCAGTGCAGGTTTCATACCGCCGCCGCCTGTGCGGACTTTGGCATACATACCAGGTGTCAGGCTGTTGTCCTTGTTTTCAAACACAGCCCTCACGCGGATCGTGCCAGAGGCAGTGTCCATGCGGTTATCAAAAGACTTGATATACCCTTGATGTGGATAGCCCTCTTCACTGGTCAAGCCGATCGATACTGGGATGTGGTCAACATTAGTATTTCCAGCTGCCCCATTGGCCAGATAACGGCCATAGGTCTGTTCATCCAGTTCAAAATTCACATAAACAGGAGATACCGAAACCAATGTAGTCAACGCTGGGGTATTCGTACCAACACCTACCAGGTTACCAACGGTGATCTCGGCGCGAGACACACGGCCGCTTACTGGCGCGGTAATCGCGGTGTATTGCA
>DATHWP010000111.1:0-8042 GCA_035460505.1 Methyloradius sp.
AGGATTACTGGTCAAAAACCAGAGTATGCGCGCCAATATTGGTGGATTGATGATGCCTATGTTGATAGGCATGACAGAACGAGGCCCAGATTCAGCAGGCATGGCTGTTTTCACCGCGCCAGTGGCTGCGAATGAGCTTAAATACAGCCTGTATGCGCCATCTATGGAATTTAACTGGAAGCTACTGGCAGAAGAATTTGGTAGCCATTTTAGCAACCAGCCAAAACTCTCTACCAAGGGTAACCATGCCATCGTGATAACCAGCGTTGCCTCGCAACAGGTTAAAACATGGCTTAAACAGAGCTATCCGAATGTGCACCTGCTATCTGTAGGCCATTCGATTGATGTGTATAAAGATACAGGCTTGCCAGCCGATGTCGCTGCGCGTTATGACTTACCTATGCTAAGCGGTACGCACTTGGTAGGCCACACCCGCATGGCGACAGAATCAGCGATTACGCCAGCGCATGCACACCCTTTTACTGCAGGTGAAGACTGGTGCCTAGTACACAATGGTTCACTCTCTAACGCCCACAGCCTGCGCCGTAAACTGGAGCACGAAGGCATTACCTTTGAAACAGATAACGATACTGAAGCTGCTTGCCGTTACCTCGAATGGCGCATGCGTGAGGGCGATGACCTGAAAGCTGCGCTGGAGCATGGCTTTGAAGACCTGGATGGTTTTTACACTTTACTCATGGGTACCAAGACAGAACTAGCTTTGGTACGCGATCCATTCGCCTGCAAGCCAGCTGTAGTTGCCGAGCACGATGATTATGTAGCGATTGCGTCTGAATTCCGCTCACTGGCACACCTGCCAGACATCAAGAATGCACATGTATTTGAGCCTAGCCCCAAGGAAATGTACGTATGGAAAATATAACAAACTTTGATCTGGATACCACGCCATTGCGCGAGGTGAACCAGTTCTTGCATGGTGATTCATCAAAGCTAAACGGCCAGTGCGTCAAAATCCAGAACCCGAATGGTGCACACAATATCGCCGTTGGCCTTAAAGCTGATGTCAAAGTGGCCATTCAAGGCCATGCTGGCTACTATGCCGCAGGCATGAACCAGTTAGCCACTGTCGTGGTTGAAGGTAGCGCTGGTACTGGCGTAGCTGAAAACATGATGTCTGGTTACGTGCACGTAAAAGGCTTTGCCTCCAATGCTGCTGGCGCCACTGCACAAGGTGGTTTGCTGGTGATTGATGGCGATGCAGGCCTGCGTTGTGGCATCTCGCTCAAAGGCGCTGATATCGTGGTTGGCGGCTCAGTTGGCAGTTTCTCGGCTTTCATGGCGCAGGCTGGCAACCTCGTGATTCTGGGCGATGCTGGCGATGCACTAGGTGATTCACTCTATGAAGTGCGTATTTTCGTGCGCGGCAAGGTGAAAAGCCTGGGCGCAGACTGCGAAGAAAAGCCAATGGATGATGAAGCCAAGAAAATCCTCACCGATTTGCTGCGTAAATCAGGCCATCAAGATGTGAGCCCCGATAGCTTCAAGCTTTTTGGCTCAGCACGCACACTTTATAACTTCCACGTTGATCATGCTGGAGCATACTAAATGAGCGACTCTAAAGATAATAAACCCAAGCCAGCAGCGCCTGTTTCACAAACACTGCCGCATTTTTCAGCGACATTTGATCCACAAACCATGTCGCAGATTCGCCGCGCAGCTGATACTGGCATTTATGATATTCGTGGCGCAGGCGCTAAACGCAAGCTGCCGCACTTTGATGATTTACTCTTTCTGGGTGCTTCTGTCAGCCGTTATCCACTTGAAGGCTACCGCGAAAAATGCGGTACTGATGTGGTACTTGGCACCCGTTTTGCAAAAAAACCGATTTACCTAAAAACTCCAGTGACCATTGCAGGCATGAGCTTTGGTGCGCTTTCTGGCCCAGCGAAAGAAGCGCTAGGCCGTGGCGCGAGCGCAGTTGGTACCAGTACAACCACTGGTGATGGCGGCATGACGCCTGAAGAACGCGGCCATTCGTCTATTCTGGTATATCAATACCTACCTTCACGCTACGGCATGAACCCTGATGACTTGCGCAAAGCCGATGCCATTGAAGTGGTAATCGGGCAGGGCGCTAAGCCGGGTGGTGGCGGTATGTTGCTAGGCCAGAAGATCAGTGCACGCGTAGCTAAAATGCGCTGCCTGCCAGAAGGTATCGACCAGCGCTCAGCCTGTCGCCACCCTGATTGGACAGGCCCTGATGACCTTGAAATCAAGATTGCAGAACTACGCGAGATCACCGATTGGGAAAAACCAATCTACGTAAAAATCGGCGCAACACGCCCTTATTTTGATGTAGCACTTGCGGTTAAATCTGGTGCTGATGTCGTGGTGCTAGATGGTATGCAGGGCGGTACAGCAGCCACACAAGAGGTATTCATTGAGCATGTGGGCATACCAATCCTTGCCGCCATTCGCCCTGCCGTCAAAGCCTTGCAGGATCTAGGCGTTTATCGCAACGGTAAAAACAGCGTGCAATTGATCGTCTCAGGAGGCATCAGGAACGGTGCTGATGTAGCAAAGGCGCTGGCACTGGGCGCAGACGCTGTGGCAATTGGTACTGCTGCCTTGATTGCACTGGGCGATAACGACCCACGCTATGAAGAGGAATACCAGGCGCTAGGCTCCACAGCAGGCGCTTATGATGACTGGCACGAAGGCCGCGATCCAGCAGGCATTACCACGCAAGATCCAGAGCTGGCAAAACGGCTGGATCCAGTAAAAGCAGGGCGCAGATTATCCAATTACCTCAATGTAATGACGATGGAAGCCCAAGTCATTGCCAGGGCCTGCGGCAAATCACACCTGCATAACCTGGAGCCAGAGGACTTGGTAGCCTTGACCATAGAAGCATCGGCCATGGCAAAAGTACCGTTGGCGGGTACTACGTGGATACCGGGCGTCACTCAGTTCTAGGAAAGCAAAGTATCGTTTTACAAACTTGCTGTACATGAATAAGCTTGGTTAATCGAATTAACCAAGCTTATTTTATGCAGCCGATTCCGCTTATTCCTATTTCCATTATCACTGGCGCAACTGATAGTGGAAAAACTATAGTACTAAATCAATTACTTAAAGAGACTAATTTAAGTGATACTTTAGTTATTTATAGCGAATCAGACCTCAGCAATATTCATCATCCGCTGGTTGTTTTTAGCCTGGAAGAATCGCAAATCAGCGAAACTACTTTTTGCAAATGCTGCAATCTGCGTAGTGATCTGCAAAAAACTTTGCGCGATGTCATCTGGCGATTTTCACGTGAAGGTAAACGCATCTTTAACCGCGTGATTATTGAAACAAAAGGGCTTGCGGACCCTGCCGCCATTATTCACACCTTAATCACTGATGACTTCATTCAAGCCCATTATCAGCTTGATTCCATAGTTACCGTCATCAACCCAGCCAACGGCATGAAAATGCTGGATCAACACCCAGCGCTGATCAAACAAGTGGCTTTTGCTAACAGCATCGCAATCAGCCATCCAGAGCCAGCCAATACAAGCCAATTAGACGATTTGTTGAACAGGCTAAATAGCATTAACCCAGCAGCCTCAGTTATTCAGCTTATACAGCCTGCGGATATTCAAAAACTCAATATCTTTAGCCAAAGCACCCAAAAAACTGAGAATCAACTAGTAAAAACGCTAAATTGGCTAGAATCGCTTTCTAAGCCATTAATTGCTGATAAGCAAGATGATGGTATTCAGGCATTTGTTTTTTTCATCGATAACCCTGTAGAAAAATCACTTTTAAACGATTGGCTCGATTTATTACTCAACATCAAAGGCGCTGACATTTGGCAGCTAAGTGGAGCAGTTAGTTTTGTTGGAGAAACTGGGCCAACGATTATTAATGCAACGCAACACATATTGCAGCCACATCAAACTTTCTCAGCATGGCCAACAGAAGATCACCGAACTAAAATTGGATTCATTTCTAATGGAATAGGTTTTGAGGTAATAGAGCAAACTTTCAATGCAATGTCTGTTACAAGAAAGTAGCTTATTTTCCATGTTTCCATTTTAAATAAATTCGTAAGCTGAATTTATTACCAGTCAGTTTGATAAATATATGAATAGATGGAATATTTCCATTCTTCATAACCAATCCTTTATTTAACATAATATACATTATGCGAAGTAAAAGAATGGTTAAGACGCTTCCTTGGGATTATTAAGATACTGAAAAATGAGCACTACTTACACATAGCTGGATACGTAAAGTTTGCTATCATCAAAGCTGTTAGCAAAAACAAAGGGGAAATAATGCTCTCTGAAATTACACAAAACCCACTTTTGACTGGGATATTAGGAGCAATTGGCGGCGGTCTTATAACTTGGCTCATTCAACAAATTCAAAATAAACGTGGTTCTTTTAGTTACATCGTTACTCATAACCAACTTGCGTATTCAGCTAACGATATCGTTTTTGGTAATGTTACAGTCCAATGGAATGGCAGAAATATAAATAATTTGTATTTGTCAAAAATTGAAATTACGAATGAAAGCATGAACGATTATGAAGATGTTGTATTAAGTACATATAGCTCTGGAACTGAGTTACTTACTGAACAAACAGGAATTATCGGTACACCATTAGTCCTGAAATGGTCTGACAACTACAGTGAGCTAGTAAAAGTACCAAATGGTGGTACACCTACTGATTCTCAATGGAGCATCTATAAAACTCAACGAGAATATATTGTCCCAGTCATTAATAGAGGGCAAGTTGCAACCATTAGTTATCTTAATGAGGTTAACGATATTACTACTAGGGGTATCTGGGTCACAGCTACGAAAAAGGTGTAAAGTTAAAAGAAAGAAAACCACACAGTAAAATTCATGGTATCGAGCAGCCAAGAGCTGCATTGGTTGGCATTCTTTTAGGATTTTTCTTAATCCCCTTATTAATATCCACTACACAGAATGCTTGGTATATAGCCTCATTAGTTTTCGTTTACGGCTTGGTAGCACAAACCCCTGGTGCTTATGTAATAAAAACATGGAGATTTATTCGTGAAGTTATATCAGGGTAAATAGGGATTGAATAATGAGAACACTGCTAGAGAGTGTCGTTGCAATTAGCTTCACATGGCTACTGTGGTCCATGTTCATTGGCGCTGACCGTCGAAGCGTTAAAAGAAAAGGCAAAAACAGGGATGTCAGTGACATGGGCAAGTTGATTGAAGCATGCGCTGGCAACCGTGGAAAGGCTGAGCGATTGATTATGGAAGAGATGCGGACACGCGGTGCTATGACAAAAAATTCAGCGGCAAAACTTGTGCTAGATCGATTAGAGAAGGAAACAGAAGCCTCGCAAATCAACACTTAATTTGAGTAAAAATCCCTATCGCTGGCTTTAAATCTCCCACAAACCAGCACGAAACACCCTTCCCCTACTCGTTCTAGACCCGCATCAATGCTTGTTCTATGCACCATCACCGTGCAAATTTCCTCAAAATAAACATATTTTAGTGCATAAAATAAAATTAAGAATATACTAGCCCGCAGAAGTTTTCTTTAAGTAGCTTACTTTAAGAAGGATCTATCATGCATCCGATTACTTTGTTTACGCTCTTCTTCAAACCCACTGCTGGATGGCAGAGGTTAATTAAAAGTCAGCCGACTATTTATCGACTGTATCTTCTTCACGTCATTCCGTTTTCCATTATCCCTGCTTTAATGATCTACCTGACTGGGGGAAAGCATGGCCTGCTATTCCTGAATTTATTGCCGGATGACAAGCTCAAGGTGGTCGCGGTTATTTTCTTTGTCATTCAACTTGTGGTCGTGCCCATCATGGCGGTGATCATCCGACAACTTGCCGAGGTCGCGCAAATACACCCCACATATGGTGATAGCTTCATACTCGCCGCAGTAGCCCCTACTCCACTTTGGCTGGCGCCAATTTTCCTGTTCATCCCGGACATCTATGTGAATTCAGTCGTGATCACCGTAGCCATGATGGCAGCCGTTGGTTTGATGTATTTCGGAATACCCACGATATTCAGGATTAAAGACAGCGGCCAGAGCTTTCTGTTCTTTGGTGCAGTTTTGATGGCTGGGCTCATGGCCTGGGTATTTATGATGGTCTGTACCTTGGTGATTTGGGGTAGCGTGCAAAATTTACACTTCACTCATTGAGCTAGATATTTATAAATTAAACAGTAGGATAGAAGTGATTTTCTCTTTAATCACTTGAGGTTATTGTGTTTTGATGAATTGTAAATTTATTGATACAAATATTTTTTTGTGTAATATTTTGAAACAAATAGATTAGCGTTTTAAATTTCAGTCAGTATTTGCTTCAAGATTTACGTAGTTGACCAGATTCTTCGATGTATAAGCCGTTCAACAGAAACGGTTACTGGAGGAAGAGATATGGCTTCAAACGTAGTTGATTTTAGCTTTATTGCACGTCCCAATTGCTCCTTGTCCACGAGGGGCATGTTGAGCCTTGTTGCGCTCATTACCCTTGTTTCGCTCACGATTGCAGTCGCCTTCACCATTATGGGTGCTTGGCTCATATTGCCCTTTGCTGGCCTTGAGCTGGCGGCGCTGGCGTATGCCTTCTATTTCATTCATTGCCACTCTCATGATTACGAATCCATTTGCATCGATGAAGATCAAGTGGCAATTGAGAAGCACGATTACAAGATTACCAATCGCGTCATATTCCAACGTTATTGGGCACAAGTCCTGTTGCAGGATTTACCTAATGGCGAACAGTCATTGTTCTTACGCTCGCACGGCAAGAAGGTTCAGCTGGGCGGGAGTTTGATGAACAACGAGCAGCGGCAGCAATTGGCGCGGCAATTAAAACAGTTGGTTGGCAGTGCTTATTAAACAAGAGGAGTAGGCATGGTGATGCAATTAATAAAAAAAATCAGGGGCTATATAACCTTGATATTAGCAGTTTTGATGTTCGCGCCTTTAATAGCGCACGCAGATTACTCATGGAATTTCCCCAAACCCGCAACGCCAATGGCGCTGGATACGCTACAAGTCCACAATAAATTCATGATCATAGTGATGGTGATTTTCGTCGTGGTGCTGGGCATCATGATTTATTCCATCGTAATGCACCGCAAAAGCAAGAATCATCCTGCAGGCACATTTACTGGCCCTACTACACGCAGCCAGATTATCTGGACATTAGTGCCCTTTGTGATTCTGCTCTATATCGATTTCATCCTGATGGGTATACCGGCATATCACAGCGTGGTGGCTATGGAAGATACCAAGACAGGCGCGGAGATGGTCATCAAGATCACTGGTTCCCAATGGCGCTGGCAATACGAATATATGGATGGCGATGCTAAAGGCATCAGCTTC
Organism: Methyloradius sp.; assembly: GCA_035460505.1. Lineage (GTDB taxonomy): Bacteria > Pseudomonadota > Gammaproteobacteria > Burkholderiales > Methylophilaceae > Methyloradius. The sequence goes on from DATHWP010000111.1 coordinate 7,356, forward strand.
GTCAGCAACCTGATTACGCCGCAGGACCAGATTGATAACAAAGCCCCGAAAGAAAAAGAATACCTGTTGGAAGTAGATAACCCATTGGTGCTGCCCACAGGAAAAAAAGTGCGGGTGCTGCTGACTTCAACTGATGTGATTCATAACTGGTGGGTTCCCGCATTCGGTGCTGCACGCGATGCCGTACCTGGGTTCTTACGAGAAACCTGGCTACAAATTGATGAGCCCGGCACCTTTCGTGGGCAGTGCAAAGAGCTTTGCGGTAAAGGCCATGGCTTTATGCCCGCAGTCGTGGTCGCTAAAAATGACAACGACTTCAAGGAATGGGTGACTGCCAAGAAAGAGGAAATTGCGGCGGCTGGTGCAGGCGCTGACAAAGCCTGGACTAAAGATGACCTGATTGCGAATGGCAAATTGGTCTATGAGAAAAACTGTGCCGCTTGCCATCAGGTAACAGGCACGGGCTTGCCGCCCACCTTCCCTGCCCTTGCTGGTAGCAAGATCGCAACTGGGCCGATTTTTGATGCGGACGGCAAGCTGATTAAAGATGGTCATCTTGACCGTGTATTCAACGGTAAAGGCGTAATGCCCGCCTGGAAAAGCATACTCAATGATACGGAAATCGCCTCAGTCATCACGTATGAACGTAACTCTTTTGGTAATCATGTAGGCGATATGCTTCAACCA
>DATHWP010000112.1:0-32262 GCA_035460505.1 Methyloradius sp.
GAGCTACAGACCCCAAGCCATGAGTGCAGCTCCTGCAATTGCAGCACCAGGCATGAACAGCTCAGCGAGAGCGATTCCGCCAAGCCCTGCCAAAGTGATTCCGACCACGGGTACTAATAATGATGATTGGGAGGAGTTCTAAGACTTAATAAGTTATTACTCAAAGGCTTCCATCAGGTGCCTTTGAGTACATTAAAGTAAGCAATATGAACTTTGTTGTTGCCATTCAAAAGCTACATTAAGTTTTACAACAACAGTTTGTAAAGAAAGAGAATGTTTTGGACGCTCGTGAGTTTGAATTTACCCCGCATGATTTTGCGACTGTACGTAAGCTAATTTATGAGCGTGCGGGCATTTCATTGTCCGAAGCTAAAACTGATATGGTCTACAGCCGATTGGGGCGCCGTCTAAGGGTTTTAGGCTTAAATTCTTTTAAAACCTATCTTGAATACCTGCAAAATGAAAAGAACCCAGATGAGTGGGAAGCTTTCACCAACTCATTAACGACCAACCTCACTTCTTTTTTTCGTGAGGAGCACCATTTCCCCATTTTGATGGAGCACATACAGCACATCAAAACACCTATCACCATCTGGTGTTCTGCAGCATCAACGGGCGAAGAGCCATACACCATAGCCATGACCGCCTGCGAGGCTTTTGGCACACTAACGCCGCCAGTCAAAATCATTGCAACCGACATTGATACCAACGTACTTGCCACCGCTGCCCGCGGCGTTTATCCCGAGGATAGATTGAGCAAAATGTCAGCAACCCGCTGTAAAACCTTTTTTCAGCGAGGCAAGGGGTCACAAGAGGGCCTCGTGCGGGTTAGAAACGAACTGCGCGATATGATTACCTTTCAGCAATTGAATCTTCTAGCTGATACTTGGCCATTAAGAGAGCCTTTTGACGCCATTTTTTGCCGCAACGTCATGATCTATTTTGATAAGCCAACACAGGCAAAAATTCTTGCTAAGTTCGTTCCTTTGATGAAACCAGAAGCAATCTTATTTGCAGGCCATTCCGAGAATTTTTTGTACGTCTCAGATGCATTAAAGCTCAGAGGCAAAACAGTCTATGAATTAACCAAGCCAGGAATGGCAAGCGGAAAACCAAAATTGTTTACGCAAAGAGATGAGGCTGATCTCGCATGAGTAGCTTGGCAAATGAAGAAATCTCAACCTCGCTCTATTACGACCGTACTTTTGATTGTAATGCCGCCAAAATATCGCCTGGGGAGTATTACTATACTGACCAAGATATGGTCATTGTGACGGTGTTAGGCTCATGTGTATCAGCGTGTATTCGTGACAGAATCTCAGGTATCGGCGGTATGAACCATTTCATGTTGCCTGATGGCGCAAGCTCAGACCGCGATAGCCCAGTATCAGAATCCATGCGCTATGGTACTTATGCCATGGAAGTGTTGATCAACCAATTACTTAAAGGCGGCGCAAGACGTGAAAACCTTGAAGCCAAAGTGTTTGGTGGTGGCAATGTGTTGCGTGGTTTTACTACTATGAATGTAGGTGAGCGTAACGCAAACTTTGTATTGAGGTTTCTGAAAACTGAACAGATCAAGGTTGTGGGTGAAGACTTAAATGATATATACCCGCGTAAAGTGTATTTTTTCCCGAAAACTGGGCGGGTATTAGTCAAAAAACTCAGGCAACTTAATAATGATACTTTGCTCAAGCGCGAAGAGTCTTATGCAAACCGTTTGAAATCAGATTCAGTGGGTGGAGAAGTCGAGCTTTTCTAGCTTGATCGTTAATGAATAGCGAGACAATAAAATGAAAATAAAAGTACTTGTGATTGATGATTCGGCGCTCATACGTAGCTTGTTGAGCGAGATTATTAACAGTGAGCCAGACATGGAAGTGGTGGCAACTGCACCCGACCCCATTATCGCCCGCGATTTAATCAAGCAGACCAACCCGGATGTGCTGACGCTTGATATTGAAATGCCGAAGATGGATGGCTTGGATTTCCTTGAGCGTTTAATGCGCTTGCGCCCCATGCCTGTCGTCATGGTCTCTACATTAACGGAGCGTGGTTCAGAAATCACTATGCGCGCACTTGAGTTAGGCGCAGTCGATTTTGTGACCAAGCCCAAGCTTGCCATTATTGATGGCATTCGCGAATATAGTGACCTTATTGTCGATAAAATCCGCGCCGCAGCACAGGCCAAGATATTCGCTAGGACCATAGAATCCAGTAAATCACTAACCCCTACAAAATCCACGCTGCCCATGGTGGGCAACAATCTTATCAGTAGTGAGAAGCTTATTATCATTGGTGCTTCAACAGGCGGTACAGAAGCTATCAAAGCCTTTTTGATGCAAATGCCATCAGATTGCCCAGGCATCTTAATCACACAGCACATGCCGCCTGGCTTTACCAATTCTTTTGCCAAGCGTTTAGATGGCTTATGCAAAATCTCAGTCAGTGAAGCACAAGGCGGTGAGCGTATCTTGCCTGGCCATGCGTTTGTTGCCCCTGGCCACTCACATTTGCAGCTGACCCGCAGTGGCGCCAACTACATGACCAAATTAGATGATGGCGAACCAGTGAACCGGCATAAGCCTTCAGTGGATGTATTGTTTGAATCAGCGGCGACTTACGCAGGCAAGAACTGCATTGGCGTCATACTTACCGGTATGGGTAAAGATGGCGCTGCTGGAATGTTGAAAATGAAAGAGGCGGGCGCCTATAATTTTGCACAGGATGAAGCAACCTGCGTTGTTTTTGGCATGCCCAAAGAGGCAATTGCTGCGGGCGGTGTAGATGATGTTGGCCCGCTTGATGAGTTGCCGCACAGGGTAATGGATCATCTTGCGCGCTACGGTACGCGTTCATTGCGAGTGTAGAATTCTGCTATTTGGCGATGTCTTTAAGTCAGGCCAGATAGTCATGTAATATTAGATTTATAAATGTTAATCAATAAAATTGATTAAGATGACTGTATGAACATTATTGAATTAAAGATGGAGTAATTGATGGCAAACCCCAATACCAAATTTCTTGTCGTGGATGACTTCTCAACCATGCGAAGAATCGTCCGTAACTTATTAAAAGAGCTCGGCTACACCAATGTAGAAGAAGCTGAAGACGGTGTGATGGGTCTGAATATGTTGAGAAACGGAGATTTTGAGTTCGTGGTTTCAGACTGGAATATGCCCAATATGGATGGCCTGACCATGCTGCAAAATATTCGTGCCGACCCAAAACTTTCCAAACTGCCTGTCTTAATGGTCACAGCTGAAGCCAAGAAAGAAAACATTATCGCTGCAGCACAGGCTGGCGCTAATGGATATGTGGTAAAGCCTTTTACGGCGGCTACGCTGGAAGAAAAGCTGGCAAAAATATTCGAAAAGTTAGAAAAAGCGGGCGGTTAATATGACGAATGAGTCTATCCAGTCTTCTGCTACAGAAGCAAGCAGCGAAATATTAAACCCGCAAGATGAGGTGCTCAATCGTATTGGTCATTTGACTCGTAGTCTGCACGATAGCCTGCGCGAGCTGGGTTTCGATAAGCTACTTGAAACAGCCGCAAATGATATTCCCGATGCGCGCGACCGCTTGAAATACGTAGCGCGTATGACGCAGCAAGCTGCAGAGCGCGTGCTGAATGCCACTGATATAGCAAATCCGCTGCAAGACCAGATTTTAAATGGCGCAACAAGCTTGCAAGCACAATGGGCAGCAATTAAGGGGACACCGTCACTTAAAAGTAATTATGACAAAGTGGTGGATGAAACACTGGTTTACTTGGCTCAAACCATAGAGGGTAGTAGTACGACCAAAGCGCAATTGATGGATATCATGATGGCGCAGGATTTTCAGGATTTAACAGGCCAAGTGATCAAGAAAGTCACTGAAATCGCGCAGAGTATTGAGCAGCAGCTAGTACAGGTATTGATTGATTTCACGCCAGGCGCACCAACAATCGCTAAAGAGGCTGATAACGGTTTGATGAATGGTCCGCAGATTGCCCCTGAGGCAGCTCCAGAACATGTTGTTGCAAATCAGGAGCAAGTGGATGACTTGCTGGATAGCTTAGGCTTTTAGTCTTGAAGCTATTTTAGTTTGAAAGTGTTTTTGGGTTAAATCCAAAGCTAATTTTTTAAACCAATCAAATTCATAAATAGGCGTAAACCCAAAGCCACGACGCCCAAAGCAAGCACGCTTGCAAACCATATCAATGCTAGCCAGCCCACACGCTTAAACCACAGTTTGAATTTTGATTCTGTGGTTTCTTGTGAAGGGCTATTTTCTTGGCTAGTGATAGCCATCACCATGCCGCACTTTTCCACGGAATACGTAATAAGCCCACAAGGTATAACCCAGAATCATCGGGATGATAATCAGCATGCCAACCAAGGCAAACGACTGACTTTGTGGTGGTGAAGCCGCTTCCCAAATCGAGATTCCAGGTGGAATGATATTGGGGTATATGCTGATACTCAATCCGATAAACCCCAGTAAAACGAGCGCCAGAGCAGATAGAAATGGTCCGCTATCTGAACCACTACGCAGTGTCTTAGCTAGAAAAACTAAGCTGACTATCACCAGAATTGGTACCGGTGATAAGTAGTAGAAATTGGGTAAACTAAACCAGCGATGTGCAATGTCGGCGAATTCGAGCGGTGTCCAAATACTGATAATCGAGATAGCGACGATAACCAAGCCAGCCAATGGCCAAGTAAGCTCAGTCATGCGTTTTTTAAGATCACCTTCAGTTTTCATAATCAGCCAGGTGCTGCCAAGGAATGTATAGGCAATCACCACGCCAATGCCTGTGAATATCGCGAATGGGCTTAACCAGTCCCAAGTACCACCTGCAAACTCGCGATTGACCACGGGTATGCCATGTATATAAGCGCCAGCGACAACGCCCTGAAAGAACGCAGCAGTGACTGAGCCTCCAATAAAGGCTTTATCCCAGATGTGTCGTTCATTATCAGGGGCTTTAAACCTGAATTCGAACGCCACGCCACGGAATATCAAACCCAATAGCATGAAGATGATCGGCAGGTACAGCGCGCTTAATACCACTGAATAGGCGAGGGGGAATGCTGCCATTAAGCCAGCGCCACCGAGCACCAGCCATGTCTCATTGCCATCCCATACTGGGGCAACCGTATTCATCATCACATCGCGGTCACCACGGTCTGGCAGAAATGGGTAGAGCATGCCTATGCCCAGGTCAAAGCCGTCCATCACAACATACATCAGCACGACAAAAAAGATCACGATGCCCCAAATGAAGGAGAGGTCAAAGCTCATGGGGTTTATTCCTTAACGGTAGTGTATTCATTATGCGATCTTGGTTACGGTGCAACAATTGGCGCAATCGGTAAAGATTCATCGGCCATTGAAAGTGGGCGCATGGGGCTCTTGTCATGGCCTGGGCCGCCAACTCCGGGTTCATCACCCTCATGTGGGTAAGGCCCTTTATTCAACAGCCTCAACACATAAGCCACGCCTATGCCGAATACAAAAAAGTAAACTAATATAAAGAGTCCTAACGACACTGCCAGTGACGCGATATCATGCTTTGATACCGCATCCGTCGTGCGCATTACGCCATATAGTACCCAGGGTTGGCGGCCAATTTCAGTGGTCATCCAGCCAGCCAGAATGGCGATAAGGCCAGCAGGGCCCATCAAAACACAGGCGCGCAAGAATAGGGTATTGCTATACATCTTTTTGGTGCGGCGTAGCCAAAGACTGCAAAACCCTACCAGTATCATCAGCATGCCCAAGCCCACCATAATGCGGAATGTCCAGAAGATGATGGTGGCATTTGGCCTGTCTTCAGAGGCAAACTCTTTTAAGCCTTTGATCTGGCCATTCCATGAGTGGGTCAAAATCAGGCTGCCCAAATGCGGTATTGCTACACCATAGTCGGTCACTTCATCTTTCATGTTGGGCAGGCCGAATAGATATAGAGGCACTGCTTCACCTGGGTTATTTTCCCAGTGGCCTTCAATCGCTGCGATTTTTGCGGGTTGGTGCTCTGCCGTATTCAGCCCGTGAAAGTCGCCAATCACAGCCTGAATCGGTGCTACGATCACCAGCATCCACATCGACATTGATAGCATGGTTCTAATCGCTTGGTTATTACGCTTGTTCAGTAGCTGCCATGCAGCAGTAGCGCCTACCAACAAGGCGGTTGCCAAAAATGCCGCCACGCCCATGTGCATTAAACGGTAGGGGAAAGATGGGTTGAAAATAATCTTCAGCCAATCTACAGGTACTGCAATATTGTTGATGATCTCAAAGCCCTGCGGCGTTTGCATCCAGCTATTAGATGCCAGAATCCATGTCATGGAAATAAGGGTGCCGAGCGATACCATGCCCGTAGCAAAAAAGTGCAGGCCTGGCCCAACCCGGTTCCAGCCAAATAACATCACACCTAAAAACCCAGCCTCAAGAAAGAATGCCGTCAATACTTCATAAGCCAGCAATGGCCCCGTTACGCTACCCGCGAATGATGAAAACCCGCCCCAGTTAGTACCAAACTCGTAAGACATCACCAAGCCAGAAACCACGCCCATGCCAAAATTCACGCCAAAGACCTTGAGCCAGAAATGGTACAAATCTTTATAGGCTTGGTCTTTTGTTTTTAGCCACAGGCCTTCAAGCACAAAAAGGTAAGCAGCCAAACCAATAGTCAAAGAGGGGAAAATGATGTGGAACGAGATGGTGAAACCGAACTGGATACGGGCTAATTCAAGCGCTGTAAAACCTAACATGATGGGTAACCTTAGTGATTTTCAATATGTTAAATCTGAATGAATACTTATGACACATAAAACATAAAAAAATCGCTGGGCTGCCAAAATATTTAACTAAATAATGCCCGTATCTCGGCTATAGAAGCGGAGTTACGAAAACAGCTAACAAACTGTTCGCCCTAATAACTCCTGAACTGCCCAACCACAATGCCGTAAATGGCAAACGCCTCTTTAGGCCGAATAATATCGAAATCCCTATTGGCGGGGATCAGCACAAACTTATCTTTTTCTTTACCCAAAGTCTTGATGGTGAATTCGTTATCAATAATCGCTACTACGATATCGCCAATATTCGCTAGATGTCGCTTTTCCACCACCACAATATCGCCATCCATAATGCCCACATCTTTCATAGACTCTCCACGCACGGTTATCAACTCAGTTTTGGATGGTTTTCTGATGAGGTGCTCATCAATTGTCAGGTATTCAGTGCCTTCGCTATAAGCCTGCGTAAAAGCGCCTGCCTGCACCGTGCTATTTGATAAAGGCCGCTCAAAAAACCGAGCACCTGGCACCAGCTTTTTATCAGGTGCGAGGTCAAGAAAGCCAATCAGCTTAAGCCTGGCAACCAGCTTAGATATAGTCGCTTTGGACTTAATGCCCAGCAATGATTGCATATAGCTATAGCTAGGCAATATGCGGTGGTCAGCAAAGTAATCCTGCAATTGGCCGAGGTATTTGCTATCAGCCTCACTGGCTTGGTTCATGGTTTCTTTTATCACAAGGCACCCCCATTTTATTTGCGCAACAATTAAAACGAACGTTCGTTCATTAAATTATCAATGTAATCACATTAGTTTGCAAGCGCTCTCTGGCCTTTTCTTTATCTAAATAACTTACTTTCATTTGATTGTCGTACAATAATCAAATGACAACTAAAGATACAACAGTAAGAGGCGGAAAACGCGAAGGCTCAGGGAGAAAACCCTGGAGTCCTTTTCAGGAAAAGACTAAGGCTATCCGCATCCCCGAGAGCCAAGAGCCAGTTATTAGGGATTTCCTCGAAGCCTTCAAGCGTAAGCAACTCAGTAGCCAGCTAGATAACGTACAGAGCATCGAGCAGCCTGCAATCAATCCACCAACAATAGGTCTTCCGCTCTACAGCAATCGAGTGCCTGCTGGCCTCCCCAGCCCCGTAGATGACCACGTAGATAAGCGCCTGGACCTCAATGAGTACATGATTAGAGAAGCCGATGCCACGTTCTTTGTGCGCATCAGGGGGGATTCCATGATTGATGCTGGCATATTCGATAATGATGTGGTGATCGTAGATAAGTCATTGGTAGCCAGTATGGGAGATATTGTCCTGGCTTCAGTGGATGGCGAGTTTACTGTAAAGACGCTAGGGAAAACCAAGGAATTAACCCCGCGACTACTTCCCGCTAACCCGAAGTTTTCGCCAATCGAGATTAAAGAGGGTATGGAATTTGATGTTTGGGGAGTGGTTACTGGGTCACTGAGGAAATTTAAGTAAAGTATTTGCTAATGCATATAAAGAAAAACAAAGGAGTTATGCATCAACGACGGCTTGGCAAATGAGTACTTTCAGAATTTATTCGAACCGCTCCAAGCCAATTTGTATATGGCATAGCCTCTGAGATAGCTGGATTGGAATTTATACGTCCAGATGCCTTTTAAACAGCCTAACAGTAGGCTTTTACGTATGTAGACACGGCCAAGAATTAAAATGTGATGCACCCTTTTACACGTTTATTAGCAGCAAAAAAAAGCCCATACCTAAGTATGAGCCTTTTAAAATTTTGGTGGGGGAACTGGGGATCGAACCCCGGACAAACGGATTAAGAGAGTCAGGCCTATTATTTTTGTTTAGGAGCCCAAACAACAGTGTCATCTTCTGCATAGGGTACGCAATCATCATTACCCTGATCTTGACATTCTTTCATTGCATCTTTTAAGGCATGCTTTCCACCAGTTACTGTAAAGCTTTTTCTCGTAGTCCTAGTCATCACAAAGCCCCTAGGTTTTTTTGCGGCCAGGAAATCTTTATATCCACTTTTGTCTTTTAAATAGGGTACTGCGCCAATATCATTTATATCGATACCTTTCGGTACTTCTGGAGGAGTCTCGGCCTTTGTTTCAGCAACTGGTTTAGGAGGTGGCGGAAGCAGATCTGCAGGTTTACTGCTAATCGATATATCCTGAGATTTTTTTGCCGTGATAGGAGGTGGCTGATCCGAGTAATGAACCTCTCCATTAGTATCAACCCATTTGGTGATGCCAGCATTAGAAATGGCACTGAACAAAAGCAAGAGTAGAGAAATACAGACTTTCATGAGAACGCTTCCATTCAGGAATATTTATTATTGAAAATAGTATATCTACTAGCCGACAAAAGTTCTATATGCCGCTATTCAATCCCGTTAGCAGATTTGTCAGTTTTATTACGTAAAATAAAAAAAGCCCATACCTGAATATGAGCTTTTTAAAATTCTGGTGGGGGAACGGGGGATCGAACCCCGGACAAACGGATTAAGAGTCCGCTGCTCTACCAGCTGAGCTATTCCCCCTTGTGAGGGGTGCAATTATCAAGATATTGCCATGCTGTGTCAACTTGGCATATTGCTTGGGCGTAAGAAACCTTCGCCTAGGTTTATACAATAGCCCTTATCTTTAAGCCTATCTTGCAACCATCACTTGAAACGCCACTCCTAATCTTGTAAGTTACACCATCGTTTATTGTGAAAGCCCCGCCCTAATGTCTCTTCAGCGTATTGATACCCAGCCATTTGATGACCAAAAGCCTGGCACTTCTGGTTTGCGCAAGCGCGTGACCGTGTTTCAACAGGCACATTATCTTGAGAATTTTGTGCAGAGTATTTTTGATACAGTGAATCCGCCCGCAGGCGCTACGCTGACGTTGGGCGGTGATGGCCGTTATTTTAATCGCGAGGCGATCCAGATTATCTTGAAGATGGCAGCGGCTCATGGTTTTGGCCGTGTATTGGTGGGGCAGGGCGGCATACTTTCTACGCCAGCGGCTTCATGCATCATCCGTAAATATGAGACTTTCGGCGGCATTATCCTCTCTGCGAGCCACAACCCTGGCGGGCTTGATGGCGATTTTGGCATTAAGTACAACATGCCCAACGGCGGCCCCGCGCCTGAAAAGATTACTGAGGCGATTTACGCAAATACTACAAGGATTACACAATACAGTTTGGTAGAAGCCGATGATATTCCGCTTGATGTGATTGGCGAATACGACCTGGCGGGTATGAAGGTGCAGGTAATTGATGCGGTGGCTGATTATGCTGAGTTAATGGCTTCCATATTCGACTTTAAAGCTATGCGTTCTTTGCTTGCCAGCGGATTCAGCATAAAGTTTGACGCCATGCATGCAGTCACGGGGCCATATGCTCGCGAGATATTTATCAACCAGCTAGGTGCGCCAGTAGAGAGCATGATGAATACAGTGCCACTGGAAGACTTCGGCGGTGGTCACCCAGACCCTAACCTGACTTATGCACATGAACTGGTAGAAGTACTTTACGGTAAACACGCGCCAGACTTCGGTGCGGCATCCGATGGTGATGGCGACCGCAATATGATTTTAGGCAATCACTTTTTTGTGACGCCATCAGACAGTTTGGCGATATTGGCGGCCAACGCCAAGCTGGTGCCAGTTTACAGCAAGGGCATTGCTGGTATTGCGCGCTCCATGCCTACCAGCGCAGCGGCAGACCGCGTGGCAAAGGCGCTGGGTATTCCCTGTTATGAAACGCCAACGGGCTGGAAATTCTTTGGTAACCTGATGGATGCTGGCAAGGTGACGTTGTGCGGTGAAGAAAGCTTTGGTACAGGCTCTAACCATGTGCGTGAAAAAGATGGCTTATGGGCGGTGTTGTTCTGGCTGAATATCCTTGCGCAGCAAAAGGTAGCTGATAACGAAAAGCCATCGGTTGAAAAATTGGTGAAAGATCATTGGCTGAAATACGGCCGTAATGTGTATTCACGGCATGATTACGAGGGCTTGCCAAGTACCGCAGCCAGCGGCGTGATCAAGCATATTCAGGACAGCTATAAAAAGCTGACAGGCGCGCAATTCGGCCGTTATATCGTTAAAACCTGCGATGATTTTGGCTACACAGACCCCGTAGATGGCAGCATCAGCCTGAACCAAGGCGTGCGGATTTTATTCACGGATGATTCACGCATTGTATTCCGCCTATCTGGCACGGGTACTGAAGGCGCGACTTTGCGGATTTACCTTGAAGCATATGAGCCAGATGCCAGCAAACACCACTTGGATGCGCAGGTGGCGCTGGCTGAGATGATCAAGATAGCGCTGGAAATATCTGAGCTTAAGAAGAGAACAGGCCGTGATACGCCTACGGTGATTACTTAAAGTCGCAATCTAAATAAAGTAAATAAGCGCAATCACGCCAATAATCAGGCCAAACTTGATCACGTGATACAAAGGGCGGCTGAATGCCTTGAGTTTGCGCCTGTATTTACCCACTGCCCAGAAAAAGCGAAACACTTTATTAATGCCACCCGTCTGGTCACCAGTTTCATTCGGTGAGCTGGCGGCTGTCATCACTACTCGACCTAGCCAGCGATTGATGGCTTGCGCCCAGCGGTATTTCATTGGGCGCTCTATATCGCATAGCAGAATGATGCGGGTCTCGTCACTGTCATTAAGCGCCCAGTGGATGTAGGTCTCATCAAACATCACGCCTTGGCCATCGCGCCAGCTATAGTTTTCGGTATTCACGTTAATAAAGCAGCGGTCATCATTCGGTGTGACCAGCCCCAAGTGGTAGCGCAATGAGCCTGCAAAGGGGTCGCGGTGAGGGTTGAGCTTGGCGCCTGGTGGTAACTCGGTAAACATGGCGGCTTTGACTTCTGGCACCTGTTTAAGTAATGCCACAGTCTTAGGGCAGAACTGCGCAGCGGAAGGATGGTTGGCCTCATACCATTTCAGGTAAAAGCGCTTCCAGCCTTTTTTGAAGAACGAGTTAAAGCCAGCATCATCGTTTTTCTCTGCCGCCTTGATTTTATCCAGCTGCTCAAGCGCTAGCGCTTCATCGCGAATCATCTCCCAGTTATCTTGCAGCAACTGCAAACCCTTGAAATCGCTCAAAGGCAGATAGGCTGTGGTGGTAGGCACTTTTGAAAACAAGTAAATGAAGATATTAAGCGGCGAGACGACAGACGAGTGATCAAAAATCTGCCTGAAAAATGGCAGCCGTGCTTTGCCGCGAAAGTGTACGAAGAGAATGGCAGATGCGTATAAAGCGATGATGGCGTATTTCATGGGTGCGGGCTTTGTAGAATGCTATTGAGAGCTAAGTAGATGTATTTTAGTTTTTAATTGTGACCAAGTCCAAGCTTTCAATTTAATAAAGTGATGAATAAAAAACGGGCCACTGATGGCCCGTTCATCTGCTGCAATAATAGCGGCTACTTAGTTGCCCGTTTGCTTGGCTAACCATTCTTGTGGGTCAATCTGGCCATCAGCAGATTTATCCATTGCGGTGAAAATGGTTTCGTTGTATTTCAAAAACTCATCTTTACTTACGGTGTGATCGCCATCGGTATCAATGATCTTCATCATCTTCATGGTGCGTAATTGACGACTGTAGCCGCCTGTTGCAATGCTGATGGTTTCATCACCTTTGGTACCCACCCACTCTTTTGCATCCAGTGTGTCATCGCCATCTTTGTTCAAAGCATCGAACAGTGAGCCGTAGTATGCATCTGCCTCAGCTTTGCTCACCATGTGGTTGCCATCGGCATCCAACATTTTCATCATTCCCATTTTGTGTAATTCACGGGCATAGCCGCCAGTGCTCAACATGGCATCTGCCGCAAAGGTCGGTGCAGAAAATGCAGCAGTAGAAAGTAGAATACAGCCGATTAAAGCAACGTTGTTTAATTGAATCTTCATCATGAAACTCCCAAATAAATTTAAGTAAATTCCAGCAGGGTTGTGGAATCTCGCGTTAGCGAACATTAGTCAGGAGTTTTAGGGATTACTTACATTTAGTTTTAGTGATGCCCTGGGAGGCTGATTTTTAGGGGCTGCAACTATTCTTCGATCTGTTTGATGGTCATGGTGTTCTGGAATAGCCTCACATCCATGCGACCTAAATAGGACATACCGAGTAACACGTTGCCCTGCAAGCCAGGTGCAATAACAGCAGAAACATCTTTTGCTTCAACGCCGCCAATTTTGACTGAATCCAGTCTTGTGATGTACGCAATGCTGTTCCCATTGGCTGTGTTGGTGCTGATGGCGGTATGGCTGGTGAGGCTGAGTTGATTGGCGATGTTTTGCGATATGGCAACATCGGTTGCGCCTGTATCCACTAGTACATTCACTTTTTGCCCGTTGATAATGGCTTCTGCACGGTAATGACCATCTGGTCCGCGTTGCAGCAGCACGCTGCTGGATGAGCCTAATATTGCTGCTTTATTGGGGTTAATGAGGCCATCTGCCAGATGATAAATGAGCCCAACCAAAGCCAGCCATATAATCCCCGCGATGATATTGCCTTTAGTCATGGTGTGAGCTCACTAAAAGGGCAGTTTGAGGTGTGGCGCAGCTGCCAAAATAATGGCGCGAAATGCCTCCTGAATACGTTTTAGCGCTTGAGTATTATTGGCTTCAAAACGCAATACAAGCACGGGTGTGGTGTTAGATGCACGCATCAAGCCAAAGCCATCCGCGTATTCCACACGCAGGCCATCAATGGTGATGACTTCAGTCGCATTTTCAAACTTTGCGGATGACTGTAGGTGCGCAATGAGTTTGTGTGGCTCGCCCTCAAGCATGCGGATGTGTTGTTCTGGCGTGCTGATGCTGTCAGGCAAGGCATCCAGAATGGCGGATGGGTTATCAGATCGGCTTAGTATTTCCAGCAAACGCGCACCTGCATACAAGCCATCATCAAAGCCATACCAGCGGTTCTTGCCCGTGGTGGCGCTCTTGTCGTTAAAGAACAGGTGGCCAGTCATTTCACCAGCAAGTGCGGCGCTGGTTTCCTTGATTTTGGCTTTGACCAGCGAATGGCCAGTTTTCCACATGACTGGCTTTCCACCACGTGCTTTAATCCATGGGCTCAGGTTGCGGGTGCATTTCACGTCAAAAATGATCGTTGCGCCTGATTCATGCTTGAGCACATCTTCTGCGAATAGCAGAAGCTGGCGGTCTGGATAAATGATGTTGCCTTGTTTGGTGGCCACACCCAGGCGGTCGCCATCGCCATCAAATGCCAGGCCAATTTCAGCATCACCATTTTTCAGCGCTGTAATTAAATCTGTCAGATTTTCTGGTACGGATGGGTCTGGGTGATGGTTGGGGAAATGCCCGTCAACTTCGCAGAATAGCTCTTCAACCTCGCAGCCCAGCGTTTCATAAAGCTTGCGTGCGAATGCGCCTGCAACGCCGTTGCCGCAATCTACGGCTACCTTCATCTTGCGGGTGAGTTTGATGTCTGAGGCAATGCGCGCAATGTAATCAGGGGCAATATCGTAGTGGTTTTCTACGCCCAATCTTGATTCTACAAAGTCATTTTGTTCAATGCGCACGAGCAAACTTTGTATAGCGGCTTCAGATAAGGTTTCGCCATCCAGCACTATCTTCAAACCGTTGTAATCTGGTGGATTGTGGCTACCCGTGACCATCACACCACAATCCGTACCCAAGTGATGTGCAGCGAAATAGACCATGGGCGTTGCCACACAGCCCAATTGGATCACATCAATACCAGTTTTGCGGATGCCTGATGAAAGCGCTGCTGCAAGCTCTGGCCCTGAAAGCCTGCCATCGTAACCAACACAAATCTGCGTTTGTTTGCGTGCAATGGCTTCGCTACCAATCGCCTGGCCAATCGCTTGCACAATTTCTGGTGTGAGCGTTTTGCCGACGATGCCGCGAATGTCGTAGGCTTTGAAGATTTCTTTGGGGATGATCATACTGAAACTAGACGATACTACTTATTCAGCTTCATCAATCCAGGCGAGTTGGATGGCTTCTAATATCTTTTCGCCGCATTTGTTCGGGTCGTCGTCAAACTCTTCTAGATCAAGCACCCACTGATATAAATCGGTAAAGCGTATGGTTTTTGGGTCTAGCTCGGGGAATTTATCGTAGAGCGCGATGGCGATATCTAAACTGTCTGTCCATTTCATGAATATTTCCTTTATTTTAGGTAAAACTCAGAGTTCTAATTAAGACGAGGCGCGAATAAAAAAATCTGACGGAGCATATAGTTAATATGTGAGGATGATTTTTTTATTCGCAACGAAGTATTAAGACGAAAGCTGAGTTTTAAGTGCGTTTGGCGCGTTGGTATTGGAGTGGCCAAGTTACATCCGCCTTCAATTCCTTAGCTGCCCTAAGAGGCCAGTAAGGGTCGCGCAGCATTTCACGTGCTAGCGATACCACATCGGCTTGACCAGTCATGAGTATGTGTTCGGCTTGTACTGGTTCAGTGATCATGCCTACAGCGCTGGTGGGGATGTCAGCTTCTTTGCGTATGGCTTCGGCAAATTGTGTCTGGTAACCAGCGCCCACAGGTATGCCGGCATCTAACACTAAGCCGCCGCTTGAGCAGTCAATCAAGTCTATGCCGATTTCTTTTAGCCATTTTGATAGCTGGATAGATTGCGCTAAATCCCAGCTTTGTTGACCAGTGTTTTCCATCCAGTCTGTTACTGAGATACGGACAAACACTGGTTTATCTTGCGGCCAGAAATCACGTAGCACCTTGGCGATCTCAAGCGTTAAGCGGCAACGATTTTCAAGGCTGCCGCCGTATTCATCGACACGTTGGTTTGAGATAGGCGACAGGAATTCATGGAGCAGATAGCCATGTGCGCTGTGTAGTTCGATGACGTCAAAACCCGCCTCAAGCGCACGTTTTGCGGTATCCAGAAACTGCTGGCTGATGCTTTTTATATTGTCTTTGGATAAAGCAAGGGGCGCTCCATGGGCGCTGGATGCTGGCAGGGCAGAAGGTGCAACGGTTTGCCAGCCGCCTTGGGCTTTAGGCAGAAATCCACCGCCGTTCCACGGCACATCGCTAGAGGCCTTACGCCCAGCATGGCCGATCTGGATGCCTGCTACTGCGCCATTTTTCTTGATAAAATCGACAATAGGCTTGAAAGCTTCAGTGTGTTTGTCGGACCACAGGCCAGTGCAACCAGGTGTAATGCGGCCTTCTGGGTTGATGGCGGTTGCCTCAACCATCACTAATGCGGCACCACCAACAGCGCGGCTGCCATAGTTGACTAGATGCCAATGGTTGGGGATGCCATCTTCGGCTGAGTATTGGCACATGGGCGAGACGAAGATACGATTTTTAAACACGGTTTCACGTAGCTTGAACTCGGTAAATAATTTAGCCATAAAGCCCTTCTATTCAACAATAACGGGAATATTTGCAATCTTTGCGCGCCACTCCGCAGGGCCTGTGGTGTGAACCGAATGTCCCTGGCTATCTACCGCCACAGTCACTGGCATATCTTCGACCACGAACTCATAAATAGCTTCCATCCCTAATTCGGGGAAAGCCACTACGCGTGCTGATTTAATGGCTTGCGAGATAAGATAAGCAGCACCGCCAATGGCGATGAGGTAGGCAGATTTGTGCTGCTTGATCAGGTTGATTGTATCGTCACCGCGTTCAGCTTTGCCTATCATGCCGAGTAGGCCAGTTTTCGAAAGCATGACGTCTGTGAATCTATCCATCCGTGTTGCGGTCGTTGGGCCTGCTGGGCCAATGGCCTCATCCCGCACCGCGTTGACTGGCCCTACGTAATAGATGAAACGATTAGTGAAGTCCAGACCATCAGGCATGGGTTTACCTTGTGCGATCAAATCGACAATGCGCTTATGCGCGGCATCGCGGCCAGTGAGTAATTTGCCAGTGAGCAAAAGCTTTTCGCCTGGCTGCCATGATGCAATATCCTGTTTTTTCAGGGTATCCAAATTGACTTTACGGTTAGGCGTGCTGGCATCACGCGCGATCTGAGGCCAGTCTTCCAGTTTGGGCACTGGCAGTATTGCTGGCCCGCTGCCATCCAAGGTGAAATGCACGTGGCGAGTAGCTGCGCAGTTGGGGATTATGGCGACGGGCAAAGAGGTGGCGTGGGTGGCGGTATCCAGTATCTTTACATCTAACACTGTTGTCAGTCCGCCAAGGCCTTGCGCGCCTATGCCCAGACGATTCACTTTTCCATAAAGCTCAAGGCGCAGTTCTTCAGCCTTATTGCTAGCCCCGCGGGCTTTCAACGCCTGAATATCTATCGGTGCAAACAGTGATTGTTTGGCGAGCAAGACGGCTTTCTCCGCTGTGCCGCCTATACCTATGCCAAGTACGCCAGGCGGGCACCACCCAGCGCCCATGGTCGGCACGGTTTCCAGTACCCAATCCACAATGCTATCGCTAGGTTCCAGCATGGCGAGTTTGGCCTTATTCTCAGAGCCACCGCCTTTGGCTGAAATGTTGATCTCCACCTGGGTGCCAGGCACTAATTCAACGTGCACAACGGAAGGCGTGTTATCGCGTGTATTGATGCGCTGTCCAGCGGGGTCACCCACGATGGAGGCGCGCAGTGGATTGTTTATATCGCCATACGCACGGCGCACACCTTCGTCCACCAATTCTTGCAGACTTAAACTGCTATCCCAGCGCACATCCATGCCGACCTTGATAAATGACACCACAATGCCTGTATCTTGGCAAAGCGGGCGCTGGCCTTGGGCGCATAAGTAGGAGTTGATAAGGATTTGACCAATGGCATCTTTCGCCGCATCTGAGGCCTCGTGTTGCCAAGCTTGATGCAGGGCAGCGAGAAAATCAGGCGAGTGATAGCACGCGATGTATTGCAGCGCTTGATGGATGCTACTGATGAAATCTTCTTGCTTAATTAAAGTCATGGCGGCTTTTGAATAGGGCAGCGTAGTTTTGTGATTAATCAACAATTATTATAACTTGGCATCTTGCTAATAAGCTTGTTAGATTAGGCCATCTACATGATGAATATTTTAAAGTGTGCATGAATGTTTTTAAGTCTGGCCTGTACTAATTTTTCGATTCAGTGAGCACAATAAAAATGAAAATACTTTTACCTAAAATCAGCGCATGCCTATTAACAAGCTTCTTGTTAATAGGCTTTGCATTACAAGCTGATGCAGACAATTTATCGGATGCAAAGGCGGCAATCGCCAAAGGTGACTTTGTAAAAGCGGCCAAGATATATCAAGAAGCAGCCCAAGCGGGCGATGTAAAGGCGCAATACAATTTGGGTTTGATGTATTTGAGTGGCGATGGAGTCAAACAAGATAATGCCGAAGCGCTCAAATGGTTTACGGCATCAGCCAATGGCGGATTTGCCGAGGCGCAGTATCGACTGGGTGTCATTTATTTCCGTAACGATATTGTACCTATTGATTATGCCGAAGCGGTTAAATGGTACAGAGCCGCAGCAACACAAGGCCACGTGAAATCTCAATTGGATATGGGCGTGATTTATTACAGCGGCGCAGTGGTAGATCAAGATTATGCCGAAGCGATTAAATGGTACAAGCTTGCTGCTAGCCAAGGCTTAAGCGAAGCGCAATTTAACCTCGGTAGCATGTATCTTAAGGGCGAGGGTGTGTCTGAAAACTTAGTGAAAGGCTATATGTGGGTGTATTTATCTACACTACCTAATAACGCCCAACTGAATGAGCCAGCAAGAAACAATGCCAAGCGCGTTACCGTGCTGAATTTTTTTGCAAACAAGATGACTGCGGAGCAGGTGGTTGAGGCCAAGTCACTCGCGAATGCTTGTCAGGCTAATAATTTTAGCGCTTGCTAGCTTTGATAGGTTTGAGTGATGCATTTCCAACTGATTTAGTTTGCCCTAATATCTTCTTCGTTTTATGCTGGCAATGTATCTACCGCTTGCATATTCTCAGGTTAAATCAGCATCCTTTGCCTCCAAGTGTATGTTTTTTGCAAAAAATGGCATATCAGTTGTAAAAATCCAAAAATATAGTTTTTTAAATTAAATTTCACTTAAGTTGATGATTTATCAGGCAGCAAATCACGGATGTCTAATCATCGCTCTTAGATAATTTTAAGCCGTATTGAGAATGATTCTTTTTACCCAAAATAATCTTCTAAGTTGTTGAAAATTATTAAAACTTTTGTGTATTATCCAAGTCTGAATTTTCACAAATTAGATAATAATTTTGTAAATTTAATGCACGGTTTAATTTAATTTAGGAGCACTCATGAACAATTCTAAAAGAACTTTTATGTTGCAAGTAATTGCGGCTGGTGTTTCATTGCCATTAGCGAAAATTGCATTTGCAGAATATGTAAACGAAAAAGATCCAACCGCTGTTAGCTTGGGTTATGTTTCAGATGCAACAAAGGCAACTAACGGTAAGTACAAAGCTGGCCAACACTGTGGTGCTTGCATGTTTTTCGGTGGCAAAGCTGGAGATGTAAAAGGTCCTTGCCCATTATTTGCTGGTAAAGAAGTTCATTCGGCAGGCTGGTGTAGTGCATTTGCAGCTAAACCTGCATAAGGTTATAAGCTACGGGCTGCAAACTAAAGTGCTTACTTTAGTTCAAAATCAAGTAGTTCAATAAAAGTAAGTCGTCCAAAAGACGCACCCGAATTCGATCCGCTATCTTCATCTTTAAGATGACAACCCAAAAAGTTGAGTCCAGGTAGCGGATTATTATATTCAGCACCGTCAGTATTGAGGCTTTCAGCTCAGTTGTTGTTTATTTATCCTCAATATTTTCAGCTATTCAATCTATATTCTGAACATTCTCTAAGTAGATGTATCTGATACTACTTATTTACTGTAGTGCGCTTCTGCATTGTGCTTATGCCTCTGCATGTTAAAATCTCATTCTTTATTTAGTAAACGAAACAGAACTGGAAACCTGAATATGTTTAGCGCGGCAAACACACTTAATGCGGTTGATTCCGAATTGTGGGGATACATCGAATCAGAGCGCCAACGTCAGCACGAGCATATCGAGCTGATTGCTTCTGAAAATTACACCAGCCCAGCGGTGATGCAAGCGCAAGGCTCACAACTGACAAACAAATATGCTGAAGGTTATCCAGGCAAACGTTTTTATGGTGGTTGTGAGTTTGTTGACCAAATAGAGCAATTGGCGATTGATCGCCTGAAGAAACTCTATGGTGCTGAATATGCCAACGTGCAACCACATTCAGGTTCACAGGCCAATCAGGCGGTGTATTTCTCTATCCTGAAACCAGGTGATACGGTGATGGGGATGAACCTTGGTCATGGTGGTCATTTAACCCATGGTTCGCCAGCCAATCTTTCAGGCAAGTTATTTAACATCGTGGCTTACGGCTTGAACGAAAATGAAGAAATCGATTACGAGGAGATGGAGCGTATTGCGATTGAAGCCAAGCCTAAGTTATTAATCGGTGGTGCTTCAGCTTATGCATTGCGTTTTGACTGGGCGCGTATGGCTGAGATCGCCAAAAAAGTCGGTGCCTATTTCATGGTGGATATGGCGCATTACTCTGGCTTGATTGCTGCTGGCGTTTATCCTAACCCTGTGCCCCATGCAGATTTCGTGACCTCCACTACACACAAGACCTTGCGTGGACCACGTGGTGGCATCATCTTGGCCAAGGCTGAGTTTGAGAAAAGTATCAACTCCAACGTATTCCCAAGCTTGCAAGGTGGCCCTTTGATGCATGTGATTGCAGGTAAAGCCACGGCTTTCCTTGAGGCATCACAACCTGAATTCAAGACTTATCAAGAGCAAGTGTTGAAGAACGCCAGCGCGATGGCACAAACTTTGGCTGAGCGTGGTCTGCGCATTATCTCTGGTCGCACTGAGTCACATGTGTTTCTGGTGGATCTACGTACTAAAGGCCTGACAGGTAAAGCTGCTGATGCTTATTTGGGCCAAGCGCATATCACTGTGAACAAGAACGCGATTCCGAATGACCCTGAAAGCCCATTCGTAACATCAGGTATCCGCATCGGTTCACCAGCGATTACCACGCGTGGTTTTAAAGAAGCTGAAGCGAGAGAAGTCGCTAACCTGATTGCTGACGTGCTGGATAACCCAATAGATGAAGCAGTGATTGCTGCAACCAAGGCCAAGGTGCATGCCTTGACTAATCGCTTCCCTGTTTACGGTGCTTAAGCGGCAAGCGGCGAACTCCTTGTGAAATGCCCTTTTTGCGGTACAGACGATACACAAGTCATTGATTCGCGCGTGAATGACGAAGGCGACAGTATTCGTCGCCGCCGTCGTTGTGCTGTGTGTGATAAGCGTTTTACGACCTATGAAACCGCCGAGCTGCATATGCCGCAGGTAGTGAAGCAAAATGGTAATCGCGAGGAGTTTAATCGCGACAAGCTAAGGCTTTCATTTACTCGTGCCTTGCACAAGCGACCAGTGCCTACCGAGTATGTGGATAGGGCGCTTGATCACATCGTGCAGAAGATTCTTGGTCAAGGCGAGCGTGAATTGAATTCGCGTGATCTGGGTGAGATCGTGATGCAAGAGCTGCGCCTGATGGATAAGGTGGCTTATATACGTTTCGCATCCATCTACCGTAGCTTTCAGGATGTGGATGACTTTCATGATGTCATTCGTGACCTCGATATTCCGCATCGACGTGTTGCTGATAAATCCAAACCCTCTAAAACATAACCATGCCTAGCGTCCAGAATCTGTTTTCTGAAATGGATCACCAGTGGATGGCGCAAGCACTGCAACTGGCAGAACTAGGTCTTTACACCACAACGCCTAATCCGCGCGTTGGCTGTGTGATTGTCAAAAATGGTGTGGTGATTGGTTCAGGCGCACATTTAAAAGCGGGTGAACCGCACGCGGAGGTGCATGCCTTGCGTCAGGCTCACCAGAATGCGCCAGGTCAGGTTAAAGGTGCGGATGTCTATGTCACTCTTGAGCCTTGTAGCCATCATGGCCGCACACCGCCTTGTGCCGATGCGTTGATTGAGGCGGGAGTTAAGCGTGTGATTGTGGCCATGCAGGACCCAAACCCAAAAGTTGCAGGCGCTGGCCTTGCGCGATTGCAGGCGCATGGTATTGAAGTCGCTTCAGGTTTAATGGAGGCGCAAGCGCGTGAACTGAATATTGGTTTTATATCTCGCATGACACGCCAATTACCTTATGTCCGTACTAAAGTAGCTGCAAGTCTGGATGGCCGCACCGCTTTGGCGAATGGCGCAAGCAAATGGATTACCAGCGAGGCTTCAAGGTTAGATGTGCAGCATTGGCGTGCACGCTCATGCGCGATACTCACTGGCATAGGCACAGTGTTGGCTGATGATCCGCAATTGAACGTGCGTGCTTTAGATATTGGCCGCCAGCCTTTGCGCGTGATTGTCGATAGTCAATTGCAGATTGCCCCTAACGCTAAAATACTTGAAGGCAATGCGCTGGTAGCCTATGCCGATGCCTCTCAAGCCAAAATCGATGTTTTACAGGCAGCAGGCGTGAAACTTATTAAGCTGGCAGATACAAGCGGCCAAGTGTGTCTTAAAAGCCTGCTAAGCCATCTTGCGGAGCTTGGCATTAACGAGTTGATGGTTGAGGCAGGGCAAACCCTGAATGGGGCTCTGCTGAAGCACAGGCTGGTTGATGCAGTGGTGCTTTATTACGCGCCAGTTTTACTGGGTAGCCAGGCGCGCGGTATGTTCGAGTTGCCAGCTTTCAATGACATGAAGCAACGCATCGGCCTTGAAGTGAAAGACACCCGACAATTTGGCGTCGATTTCCGCATCATCGCCAAACCGATTTATTCTTCTGATTAGTCGATAGATGCTCATTGATACGCACTGCCACCTGGATGCAAGCGAGTTTGATGCAGATCGTAGGGCAGTGGCGGCAATGGCTCTGCAAAAGGGAGTTGGCTTGGTTGTGGTGCCCGCTGTTATGCGTAGCAATTTTGCGGTCGTGCAGGCATTGGCTAACGAGTATCCGCATTGTGCTTATGCGCTAGGTATTCATCCTTTGTATGTTGATCAGTCGCAAGAATCTGACCTTGCGTATCTCAGGGTGATAATTGAGCAAAGTTTAACCACGCAAAATCAGCCTGTTGCTGTAGGTGAAATGGGCTTGGATTTCTTTGTGGATGAAGCCACCCAAAATGGTGGGCGTGAACGTCAGGAGTATTTTTTCTCAGAACAGCTAAAAATTGCGCGTGACTTTGATTTGCCCGTGATTTTGCATGTGCGCCGCTCAGTGGATGATGTGCTTAAGCATTTGCGGCGAATTAAAGTAAGCGGCGGAATTGCGCATGCTTTCAACGGCAGTTTTCAACAAGCCAACGAATTTATCAAGTTAGGTTTCAAGTTGGGGTTTGGAGGCGCAATGACATATCCGCGCGCTTTGAAAATTCGCGAACTGGCTACCACACTGCCTTTAGAGGCAGTTGTGCTGGAGACCGATGCCCCTGATATTCCACCCGAATGGTTAGGGCATCATGGACGTAATAGCCCATCTGAACTTTTAAGAATTTCTGAAGTCTTCGGCCAATTGCGCGGCTTGAATAGTACGCAAGTGGCTGATATTACAACGAAGAATGCGCTGCAAGTATTGCCGAAATTGGCGCAGTTATACACACCACCTCATGTGCTACTTTAACTTAGGTCAAAAAACCATAGCAATCCAATGACATACAGTAAGTTGTTGATTTATATAATAAAAAAATACGGTTAAAAAATAGGCGTTTCAAAAAAAGGCTTATGGATTCATGAGTTACATTTTTAAGTCACAGCTATCCACAAAATTATCCACAGATTTTGTGGATAGGAATTACTCCTGTTCAAGCATTAGCTAATAGCTAAAAAGAATAAGGAGAAATTTAATCCCGACTTAGTCTCAAGTTTGCAAAAATTAAGCGAAAGTATCATTCGGGTTTAATTGTGGCATCGTGGTGTTTCCAGTAAAATGTACTCCCGTCCGCAATGTCCTCAGATTGCTAATCTTTAAGCTTAAATATGACTAAATATGTATTTGTTACCGGCGGGGTTGTTTCTTCTTTAGGTAAAGGCATTGCAGCTGCAAGCCTTGGCGCCATTCTCGAGTCGCGTGGGATTAAAGTCACCATGCTCAAATTAGACCCCTACATCAATGTTGACCCTGGCACCATGAGCCCTTTTCAGCATGGCGAGGTTTTTGTCACAGATGATGGTGCAGAAACCGATCTGGACTTAGGCCATTACGAACGCTTTATCAGTGCCCGCATGGGTAAGCGTAATAACTTCACCACGGGTCAGATTTATGAAACCGTGATTAAAAAAGAACGTCGCGGCGAATATCTGGGTAAAACCGTACAGGTGATCCCACATATCACGGACGAAATAAAACTTCATATTAAGCGCGGCGCTGAAGGCGCCGATGTTGCGATTGTTGAAGTCGGCGGCACAGTGGGTGACATCGAGTCATTGCCATTCCTCGAAGCAATCCGCCAGATGGGTTTTGAAGAAGGCCGCAACAACGCCTGTTATATCCATCTGACCTTATTGCCTTGGATATCAGCTGCGGGTGAACTGAAAACCAAACCTACCCAGCACTCTGTAAAAGAGCTGCGTGAGATCGGTATTCAGCCAGATATATTGTTATGTCGCGCTGATCGCAGTATTCCAGATGATGAGCGTCGCAAGATCGCCTTGTTCACCAATGTGGCGCCAGAAGCCGTGATATCAGCGGTTGATGCTACTTCGATTTACCAAATTCCTGGTTTCTTGCACGACCAGATGCTGGATGAGATTGTCTGTCATAAGTTGAATATTCTTGCAAAAGCCGCTGATTTATCAAGCTGGAAGAAGATTGTTGAATCATTAGCAAAACCACAGTTTGAAGTGAATGTGGCATTCGTCGGTAAATATGTTGATTTAACCGAATCATACAAATCACTGACTGAAGCCTTGATCCACGCAGGGATTCACACACATTCAAAAGTACGTATTCATTACATAGATTCAGAAGATATTGAAGTGAATGGCACGGGTGCTTTAGCTAAGATGGATGCGATCTTGGTGCCAGGCGGTTTTGGTAAACGCGGAACAGAAGGCAAGATCGCCGCGATTGGCTATGCACGCGAACAGAAAATTCCCTATTTAGGTATTTGTCTCGGCATGCAACTCGCTGTCATTGAATTTGCGCGAAATGTCGCGCACCTGAAAGATGCTAACAGTACTGAGTTCAATCCAGAGGCACCGCATCCACTCATTGGCTTGATTACTGAATGGCAAGCCGCGGATGGCAAAATCGAGACCCGTTCTGAAGAGTCTGATCTAGGCGGTACCATGCGTTTGGGCGCCCAACGCTGTCCGATTGTGCCTGACACCATGGCTGCTGGTATTTATGGCCTTGAGGTCAATGAACGTCATCGCCACCGTTATGAAGTGAATAATAATTACGTTGAGCAACTCAAATCAGCAGGCTTGGTAATCTCGGCGCGCACCCCTACCGAAAACCTGTGCGAAATGATTGAATTGCCACAAGACGTACATCCATGGTTTGTGGCATGCCAGTTCCACCCTGAATTCACATCTAACCCACGTACTGGGCATCCATTATTCAAGGCCTATATACAGGCGGCGCTTGACCATAAAGCAGGAATAAAAGGCTAATTTATGAAATTATGTGGTTTTGATGTTGGTATTGAACAGCCAATTTTCCTGATTGCTGGACCATGTGTCATCGAGTCCAAACAAATGGCGATTGATACCGCTGGCGCGCTCAAAGAGATTTGCGAGCAAGTGGGTATCAATTTCATCTATAAATCTTCTTACGACAAAGCTAACCGTAGTTCTAACAAGACGTTTCGTGGCTTTGGTATTACAGAAGGCCTAAAGATTCTTGATGAAGTACGTAGCCAGATTGGCGTAAAGATATTGACCGACGTGCATACTGAAGAGCAGGTAGCGGAAGTGGCGTCAGTGGTAGATGTATTACAAACTCCTGCATTTCTTTGCCGCCAAACTGACTTTATTACCGCGGTTGCTACCTGTGGCAAACCAGTGAATATCAAGAAAGGGCAGTTCTTGGCGCCTGGTGATATGAAACAGGTTGTGCAAAAAGCTAAAGAAGCCAATGGCAATCAAGACACTATTATGGTGTGTGAGCGTGGTGCTTCATTTGGCTACAATACCTTGGTGTCTGATATGCGTGGCTTGGCAATTATGCGTGAGACCAATTGCCCCGTGGTGTTTGATGCTACGCACTCTGTACAACAGCCAGGCGGACAAGGTGATAAGAGCGGTGGCCAGCGTGAATTCGTGCCTGTCTTGGCTCGTGCTGCAGTTGCGAGCGGTATTGCAGGGTTGTTTATGGAAACCCACCCTGATCCTTCAAAAGCCTTGTCTGATGGCCCTAACGCATGGCCACTGCATAAAATGAAAGACTTGCTGGAAGTATTGCTGGATTTAGACCGTGTAGTGAAAAAAGCTGGATTTATAGAACACACACTTTAAAAACTAGAGTGCTGCATCTAATAGCGTGCAGACATTAATTCAAAAGTTCATAAGGGAAAGAATATGAGTGCCATTGTAGATATCATTGCTCGCGAGATTATCGATTCACGCGGAAACCCAACCGTTGAGGTGGATGTCTTGCTGGAAAGCGGCATTATCGGCCGTGCAGCCGTACCTTCAGGTGCCTCTACCGGCACTAAAGAAGCCGTAGAGCTACGTGATGGCGACAATTCACGTTACTTGGGCAAAGGCGTGTTACAAGCGGTTGAAAACGTCAATACTGAGATTACAGAAGCCATTGTTGGGCTGGATGTCGAAGAGCAAAGTTTCATCGACAACACCTTGATTGAGCTTGATGGTACTGAAAACAAAGCGCGCTTGGGCGCCAATGCCATTTTGGCTGTTTCCATGGCCTGTGCCCGTGCGGCGGCTGAAGAATCAAGCTTGCCGCTTTATCGTTACTTGGGTGGTTCAGGTTTCATGCAATTGCCAACCCCAATGATGAACATCATCAATGGCGGCGCGCATGCTGATAACAGTGTGGATATTCAAGAGTTCATGATTATTCCTGCTGGCATGCCTACGTTTCGTGAGGCTGTGCGCTGTGGTGCAGAAGTATTTCACGCATTAAAGAAAATCCTGCATAAAAAAGGCTTAGCGACCACAGTGGGCGATGAAGGTGGTTTTGCGCCTGACTTGCCTTCGAACGAATCTGCTATTCAGTTGATTCTTGAGGCAGTATCAGCTGCTGGTTACGAGCCGGGTCGCGATGTATTGCTGGGCCTGGATTGTGCCAGCTCAGAGTTCTATAAAAATGGTCAATACCATCTGGAGTCAGAAGGCATTTCACTTTCTTCAGGTCAATTCACAGACTATCTAGCGACTTTAGCTGACAAATACCCGATTATCAGTATTGAAGATGGCATGAGCGAACATGACTGGGATGGCTGGAAAGTGTTGACCGACCGTCTAGGCAAGAGTGTTCAATTGGTCGGCGATGATATTTTTGTGACCAATCCCAAGATTTTGCGTGAAGGTATCCGCCTAGGTGTGGGTAACTCTGTGCTGATCAAGGTCAACCAGATCGGCACTCTGACTGAGACTTTTCAGACCATTGAAATGGCTAAGCGTGCAGGCTACACCTCAGTGATTTCACATCGCTCTGGTGAAACCGAAGATACAACGATTGCGGATATTTCAGTGGCCACCAACGCACTGCAAATCAAGACTGGTTCTTTATCGCGTTCTGAGCGTATTGCCAAATACAACCAGTTACTGCGTATTGAAGAAGAGTTAGGCGATGCTACTAGCTATGCTGGTTTGGATGCGTTTTACCATTTAAAACGCTAATCCTTTCGCCGCCTAGCACTTGAGAGCTCTCACCCTAATATTTGTCATCCTGATTGCCGCGCTACAGTATCCGCTGTGGCTCGGCAAAGGCAGCTGGCTCAGGGTGTGGGATCTCAGCCGTCAGATTAGCGAGCAAAAAGACAAAAATGCCGTCCTAAAAGCGCGTAATGACACGCTCGATGCTGAAGTACGCGACCTGAAACAAGGTTACGCAGCGATTGAAGAACGCGCGCGCAATGAGCTCGGCATGGTCAAGCAGGATGAAGTGTTCTACCAGATTATTGAAAGAACTGGCCAGAATGCCAGCCCAAATCCTAGCCAAACCACTACTCAGGATTCAAAAACCCAGAATCCTACGCAAACCCCTGACCGCACATCTACGACGCAAGCCAGTAAATCGCCTTAAACGCATAACGGCGCCATCAATACAGAATAGCGATATGAATAGACCTAAAGTATTGATCATTCTGGCCATCGTGCTGGTTATTGGCTTTGTCACCACCTCTTTTTTTAGTTATCACGTCTCTAAACAGGCGATACATAAGACTATAGTGGATAACGAGTTGCCGCTCACGGCCGACAATATCTATTCCGAGATTCAAAAAGACCTGGTTCGACCTGTATTTATTTCATCCATGATGGCCTCTGATACCTTTCTGCGAGATTGGGTAATTGAAGGTGAGCAAGGCATAGATAAGATCAGTAAATATCTGCAGCAGGTGCAAACAACCTATGGCGCTTTCGTCAGTTTTCTGGTCACTGAACGCACCCATAATTACTACTATGGAGAAGGCATACTCAAGCAGGTGAAACAGGATGAACCGCGCGATGCCTGGTATTTCCGTGTGCGTGATCTCAGGCAACCCTACGAGATCAACGTAGATAAAGATCTAGCACACCACGATGAGCTCACTATTTTTGTCAATTATCGGGTGTTGGATTACAGCAATCGTTTCATCGGCATTGTTGGCATAGGCCTCAATGTAGATAGCGTACAAAAACTGATTGCCAGTTACCAGAAGAAATACCAGCGCGATGTCTATTTTGTGAGCCACGATGGCACGATCATGCTCTCAGGTAGCCAGCGCCATGCGGCTGGTAAAAACATTAAAGATGTGGATGGTATGAGCAGCCTGCCTGCAGAAATCATTGATCAACCAATCAATCAGGCTAATGCCAAAACACCCCGTGAATACGAGTATGAGTACGAAGATCATCATGCCAATCACCTGATCAATGTGCGTTATATCCCAGAGTTGAAATGGTATTTATTCGTAGAAAAAAGTGAAACCCAAGCCATTTCCGGGATTAGAAATACATTAATTCTCAATCTGCTAGTTTGTCTTGCGGTCACCCTGATTGTGGTTGCGATTACTGACATAGCCCTCAAGCGTTACCAGCAAAGGCTTGAAGTGATGGCCACTACAGATATTCTCACAGGCCTGCCGAATCGGCGTGCTTTTGATATTGTGATTGAAGTCATGTCCAACGATACCGCACGCAGTGGCGGCACTATTGCCATCTTGGTACTGGATATTGATCACTTCAAAGCGATTAATGACCAGTATGGCCACATAGGTGGGGATTACGTATTAACCGAAGTGGCTAGCATTATTAAGTCAAGTTTACGCGCTGCTGACTTTATTTGTCGCTGGGGCGGAGAAGAGTTTTTGGTGGTAGTGAGAGATTGCGATCAACACAATATCATCGCGCTGGCTGAAAAAGTGCGTAAAAGTGTTGAGCACCACATCACCACCTACCAAAACCAGACGATTGCCCTCACCGTGAGCATAGGCGCAGCCATTGGTAAACCATCAGAGAGTTTAGAAAACCTGGTGGTACGTGCGGATAAAGCCATGTATCAAGCCAAAAAGCAGGGGCGTAATCGCAGTATATTAAGCTGATTGACCTGCGTTAACGCTATGCCAATAGATAAGGGAGCGGCTTGATTTCAAGCGCTAACCCTTGCCATAACAATTCGTTCCCTTGCTCGAGAATCTCAAGCCTGAGCTCAGCGAGTAAGTCGTAACCAGTTTCAGGGGCGGGCGCGCTTCTTACCACTTTACCTACGATTTCATTATTGCTTGTAATTTCATCACCGATTTGTGGAGCTTGTTCAGACTTCACATGGGCAAGCTGGGTACGCCGTTTTACCTTGCCTAGATAATGGGTGCGAGCAACGATTTCCTGGCCTGTGTAGCAGCCTTTTTTGAAATTGATACCATCCAATGCATCCAGGTTGATCATCTGCGGCACAAAGGCTTCTTGTGTTGCAGGCGCTATATCGGGGATGCCTGCTTGTATCTCCCAGTAATCCCACTGGGCTTTATTGGCAGGTTTAGCCAGTTTGCTTAATGTTGCCCATATGTCAGCAGCATGGTCCTTTGTAGTATAGATTTGATAGCGCGGAGTATCGCTAGGCAGGCGCAGCAAAGTGGCTTGAGCTAACGTAGTTAAAGCGTAAGCTTGCTGCGGAACGCTCTCTGCGCCAAAGCAAGTATTCATCGCAGATAACGCTTCTGGCCCAGCAACACCTAAGCGAATGATGTCATCCGACACATCTTTGATGATGACTTTAGAGCGCATCACGTACATTTTCAGGCGTTTTAATATCGGCACAAGCAACTCACGATTGAGTTGCAAATGCAGATGGTCTTGATGCGCGAATGCGAGAAACAAAGCTAGCAAACGGCCTTTAGGCGTGCAGTAGCCAGCGTATTGAAAATTACTGCCATCCAGTTTTTTGACATCGTTGGTGACCTGGCCTTGCAGAAAATCTGCTGCATCTTCACCATCAAGCTGTAGCAAGCCTATATGGGATAAGTCGGCCAATATGGTTTGATTAGCCATGATGCCGTCGTTACCTGCAAAAGCGGTGACTTGGTTATTCTCAATCGTCGCGCCTTGGGATATTAAAAAGTCTTGCCACTGTGTCATTATTGGATGCCGTTGCAGGAAAGTATGTGAATGATTATAACGTGAAGGCGCCTAGCTCATATTTCAAGGCGAAAGTATTAACAAACTTAATCTCTATATCGATTCATGAATATCAAATTTAACTTCAAGCCTTCTTATTATTTGCTCAGTATTTTGTGCCTAGCCAGTGCACTGAGCATGCTGGTGATTATCTGCATGCCTTTATTGCTTTGGCTCAAGGCATTACTGATTCTGCTGGTCATTTTCAGTAGTGCCTTTTATATCGCGAGAGATGCATTAGGTTTGTTGCCTTGGTCATGGGTGGCGCTTGAGATTGATAGCCAAGACAAGCTTCAGTTGACCGCCCAAAATGGTGTGCAGCAGACAGTAACGGTATTGCCAGAGAGTCTGGTTGCTAGCTATTTGATTGTGTTGCAAGTAAAAATAGAACAACGGTTTTTGCGCAAAAGCTTAATTTTATTACCTGATAACGCAAACTCTGATGATTTGCGGCGTTTGCGTGTTTGGCTTAAATGGGCATCACATAAAAGTAAAGATAGCTCTGCTGCATCAGAGGATGCAGCCTAGAAATCAGACTGATTCACGGCTTCGAAAATTTTGCGCCCGATGTGACAAGCGTTTCATTAAATGCAATAGGCGTTGCGGTGTGTAGGCGCTAATAATCAAGGCAATTGCTAGCAAGCCTAGCAGCCAGTCTATCTGCATCGGGCTAAAGTCTCTTTTCGCAGGTTTCAGGTGCTGCATGGCGGCTTTCACGTTAGGCTCGCTATCACCACGTATATATTCTGCATGAATCTCCCCGCTGAACTGTTTGAGATATTCCTCATCCAGGCGCGATGGATAGCGGTCATCTTCATTAGTTGCTACGTTGTCATCGCGATTACCAAAGTTCTGCTGTGAAATCTGTGCAATGCCAGGCTGCATGGTGAAGTTTTCAGCAGACCAGTAACCGATGATGGTATTTTTTTCGTCTAGTTTAGGAATAGGGTAGGCATCCAGGCTACCAATCCCAACGACTAGCCAGCCGTTACCACCCTGAAACCCACTGAGGTCGCGCGTGTTAAAAGCATGTAAATGTGGCGCTTCTTCACCATCGGTGAAAAATACCACTTGCGCAGGCTCTGGCAGCGTTCTCAGTAGGCGGCTGATGGCTTCGGCACTTTCACGGATTCGGCTATTGCCTGACCACGCCATACGCCACTCCAGGTGGTTAAGCGTATCTTGGATGGCATCGTAGTTCCCGCAGACCTCAATCGGTGCATACAATGCAGCGACCGTAAAGCCTGCAAATACCGATAAGCTCACACGGCTACCACAAGGCAAGGTGCTAATCATGTCGTGCAACATGGTTTTGGTATATTCCAGTCGCGTCATTTCTTGGCCATGCCAGAACATGCCCTTTGTGTTCATGCTTTGGCTGATATCCACCACGAACATATAGCTATAGATATTGCGTGGAACAGGCACCACAGGCTTGAATATGGCTGCTACCAGCAAGATAAACGCGAGTGATAAAAATGCTGCATCCCTGCGATGCAGCAGGTAGTGCCAGAATTTCTTAATGGAAGCTTTAAATTGCATGGATGTGTCTCTTAACCGTGATTACGGTAAACCAACGGGAATGCTGCCCATAATCAGGCCTGGTGAATCTGAATCCCCCACCCCTGGCGTGGGAGTGGCTGGTAACATTGA
>DATHWP010000113.1:0-16321 GCA_035460505.1 Methyloradius sp.
TTCACAAGTCATCGTATTCACCAAAACCAAGCTGACTGCCAGCCGTTTAGCCAAGCAATTACAACGTGAAGGCATCTCAGCAGATGCAATTCATGGCGATAAAAGCCAGCTCGAACGCATGCAGGCACTGGAAGCTTTCAAGCAAGGCACCATTGCCATACTGATTGCGACCGATGTCGCTGCACGTGGCTTGGATATTGATCACCTGCCGATGGTAATCAACTACGAAATTCCTAGCGCGCCAGAAGACTACGTACACCGCATAGGCCGTACAGGCCGCGCTGGAAAATCTGGCATTGCTATTTCACTCGTAGCGCCAGAAGAAGAAAAGTACCTCAAAGAAATTGAAAAACTGATCAAGCGCGAGATTACGCCTGAGCCAACGTTTGTGACTGAAGCGCCTGCCAGCAGCCAATCAAGCTCAAGAGAAAGTGTTTCTGATAATAGAAGCAGTCGCAACAACAATGTCCGCGATGAAACTCGTACGAGTTCGCCACGCCCAGCACCTAAGAAGAAAAGTACAGACGAATGGTTCGATAAACCTTACGAACCTTCAAGTAGCGCAAATAATGCACAGCAACTGAATCGTGTTAGCAGCAAGCCAAAAACCGAGGTTGCTGCACTACTTGGCGGCTTACAGCGTAGAAACTAGCTAATTGCTGCTGGAGGTTTATCCCTTAGCCTGTTTGTTACGCATAAAATCAGCAACACCCCATAATGCCTCAGCCAGCTTCACTATCACAGGCTCTTCCAGCTGAATCATGTGCATAGCGCGCACCATGCAATACATCCATTGATCTCGTTCTGATTCACCAATCGTAAATGGCAAATGCCTTGCCCGAAGCTTTGGGTGACCATAGCGCTCGATATAGAGCTGCGGACCGCCAGTCCATCCAGTTAGGAACATAAATAGTTTTTCGCGTGACGATGTGAGGTCGACTGGATGGAACGCCCGAATCCCCGCTGCTTTGAGGTCGGTATCCATCACATCATAAAAATGTTCGACTAATGTCCGTATCTGCTCAACACCGCCTAAAAGCTCAAAGAACGTATTGGTGCTACTGCCAATCTCACCGATTTTATTGATCATTTTGCTAATTCTTTATTTAGATAAATCAACGGTCTTGACCAAACTAGCTGCTTTTTTAGCGCGTACACGGGCTTCCCCTACATCATCGGCAATGGCTAAAGCCACACCCATGCGACGCCGCACAAATGATTCAGGCTTACCGAATAATCGAATATCAGCTTCAGGAACTGATAGCGCAGCTTCCAGCCCTTCGTAAGCCAGATTAGTGCTATCTACACTGCCATAGATGACTGCGCTTGCACCTGCTGATTTAAGTGAAACATCAACAGGCAAGCCGAGAATAGCGCGTGCATGCAGCTCAAACTCATTGAAGCGCTGGCTCGCCATCGTGACCATGCCAGTATCGTGCGGACGTGGGCTAACCTCGGAGAACCATACCTGATCGCCACTCACAAACAACTCAACACCAAACAGGCCAAGCCCGCCAAGGCTATCTGTAACTGCTTTGGCAATGCGCTGTGACTCTAATTTGGCCTTTGCTGACATGGCTTGTGGCTGCCAACTTTCGATGTAATCGCCTTTTTCTTGCACATGGCCGATAGGCTCGCAGAAATGGGTTTCTATCTCGCCATTTGCGCCTTTTGCACGCACCGTCAGCAAGGTTATCTCATAATCAAAATTGATCTGGCCTTCTACAATCACCACGCCCTGATTCACTCGGCCTGCACTGGCTGCGTATTCCCAGGCTGCAGCGACTTGTGAGGCATCAGTCAAGCGCGATTGGCCTTTGCCTGACGATGACATAGTCGGCTTGATAAAACAGGGGTAACCGATGCCACCGTCAATCGCCTGTTGTAAAGCCTCTAAGCTATTGGAAAAAGCGTAAGGTGAAGTTGGCAGTTTGAGCTCTTCCGCAGCTAGCCTGCGGATACCTTCGCGGTTCATGGTGAGTTGTACGGCTTTGACTGTGGGAATTACTGTGGCAAGGCCTTGCTGCTCAATCTCCGCCAAGGTTGCGGTATTGAGCGCTTCGATTTCAGGCACGATTAGATGAGGACGTTCTTGCCCTACGAGTTTTTTCAGTGCATCACCATCGGTCATATCAATCACATAGGAGCGATGCGCAACTTGGTGGCCAGGCGCATTAGCGTAGCGATCTACCGCAATCACTTCAACACCTAATCGCTGTAAAGCAATGATGACTTCTTTGCCTAACTCACCACTGCCCAGCAACATCACGCGAGTTGCGTTGGGGCTTAAAGGGGTACCTATTCTCATGACCAGCTCCGAATGAATTCTGATATTTGCATCTTTGGTGAAGCTCAAGTGCAAACCTTTCAGAATTTTATCATGCCAGCCATAGCGTTTAAGCATTGGCGTTCGTTGCAAGAGTCTAAATCAGGATTTAATGCCGTGTTTTTCCATGCGATATCGCATCGCCATACGGGTGATTCCAAGTAGGCGCGCCGCTTCAGAAACATTGTTGCCAGATTGTTTGAGTGAGTTTTCTATCAACATCTTTTCAGCGGAATCAAGTGTGACCAAGGAAGGGGCTTGCGGAGCAGGACGAATATCCAGAGGCTCAATATTGGTCTGGAATTGAGTTGGCTGTATTGCCAATGCCAAATCATCTGCGGTGACTTCCACGCCACTACTTAGCAATACCGCACGGCTGATCTGGTGACGTAACTCACGGACATTACCAGGCCAGTTATAACGCCGTAACAACTGCATGGCTTCGTGTGAAAAATAGCGCTTCGGTAAGCCATAACGGCGCTCAGTCTGGGTAGCAAAATGGCGGCTTAACAACACGACATCGTCACCACGTTCACGCAGTGGCGGCATCATGATATTCAATACATTCAAACGGTAATACAGATCACTACGGAAACGTCCATCAAGCACCATGGCATGCAAGTCGCGATTGGTAGCCGCGACAAATCTTGCGAGTACAGGTCTTTCCTTGGTTGAGCCTACACGGCGCACCATGCGGCGTTCTAGCACATTGAGTAACTTGGCTTGGAGCGTAAGTGGAAGCTCCCCTACTTCATCTAAAAAAAGTGTGCCGTCTTCCGCGGCCTCAATTAAGCCTACACGTTGGCCTTGGGCGCTGGTAAACGCGCCTTTCTCGTGGCCGAACAACTCACTTTCAATCAACTCTGAAGGTAATGACGCGCAATCCACATGCACAAAAGGGCGATCATTCTGCTCACACATTTGATGTAAAAGCCTAGCTACCACATCTTTACCTGTGCCCGTTTCACCATTGATCAATACCGTTGGTGGTACCGCATCACCAATCGCAACGAGTTGGGCAATGCGCTTCACTTGCATTTTTACACTGGCAATCGCGGGGCTTTCGCCCAACATTTCTACGCCTTCAGCTTCATGCGCGTTGCGTTGACGTGAATAATCCAGATGTGTCTTGAGCTTGGTTGCGCCTTCTGCTTTTTCGACAATCAGCAGCAACTCTTCGAGATCGATAGGCTTCTTGAGGTAATCGATCGCGCCCAGCTTCATGGCATTCACTGCATCGTTCAACTCACCATAAGCGGTCATCACAATCACAGAAATACCTTGCGATATAAACTCTGCGAGCAAATCCAAACCATTGCCATCAGGCAAACGCATATCAAGCAGCGCCATATCTGGCTGAAACTGCTTGGCGATGGAACGACCATCAGCAATGGTTTCGGCATGCTCACACTCGTAGCCAGCCTTTTGTAAGCGTTTGGCAACTGCGCGTGCAAACAGGACTTCATCTTCCACCAGTAATACTCGTAGCAGCGTTGTGTTAAACCTTGTATTCACTGCAGGTGGTTTTGTCATCGTGTTTGCATGCAATTGCATATCATCTTTATCTATTTTAATAATGCTTAAGTTTAATAGTGCTCGGCTTAATCAGTTTCAGTTTTTCTAGCTGATTTAGGACGATCAAAATCAAAGGCTACACCGACCCAAGCTGCACGTGGTGCGCCAGGGGCCAAGAAACGTGCTTTTTGCCAATCATCAGACTCATTACCCGCATCAAAAGCGCCATTCGCACCAGAGAATGCGTTACGACCCAAGATACCGCCATTGGCATATTCTCTATCGAATACGTTATTCACCTTGGCAAATACATTCCAACCACTATTGCCAAAGGTATAACGAGTATCTAAGTTAAGTAAGGCAAAACCACTTACTCTGCCTTCTGGATCGGCATTGTTTTCATTGCCACGCATAAATTGGCTTGAATACGCCATGATATTTGAGCCAATTACCCAGTTTGAGCTGACGTCATATTCAGTACGCAACTTAAGCTGATGCTTAGGAATACCAGCCAAATAATTGCCTTTATTCACTTGAATCACATCAGCAGAGCCATTATTGAATGATGCAGAGTTGACCTCATTCGCGATCTGGAATGGTGTCTGGTAAGTCGCGTCAATAAAGCTATAGCCCAGTGACCAGCGTACCTTGTCAAATTTAGCTTGAATACCGAAATCGATACCTTGGCGACGTGTGTCTCCCACATTCTGGAAATAGCCAGCACCCGTAGTGCTAGAGGCAATAAACTGAATATCATCCTGGCTCTTGGTGCGATATGCCCCCATGCTCCAAGTCAAGCCCTTACTGAAACTACCACGTAAGCCACCTTCCCATGTCTTAGCTACAACCTGCTTCAAAGTAGGTGGATCGCCTGCCATTGAGTTTGGTAATTGGCACGGAAAAGCTGGGTCAGAACAGGCTATTTCAATAGAAGATGGCGCACGGCTGCCCTCATTGTAGCCACCATATAGATTCAGTGACTTGGTCAAGCTATAAGTAGCACCCAATGCTGGATTAAATCGCTGAAAAGACTGCTCGCCCGTGAGAGAACCACCGCCACTAGGCAAGATCAAGTCATCATTTTTCACACGCGTGTGGTTGTAACGACCAGATGCAGTAATCGCAGCTCTATCAGTTAATGAGAATGTATCTGTAGCAAAAATACCATAAGTGGTAGTTTTACCTTTAAGATCAATAATCTGGTCAACCACACCATTACCAGTAACGCCACGATCAGCAGTCAAACCACCAAACTCTGCAGTTTGCCCGAATTTAATGCGGCCATGATCATAAGTAGCACCTGTAGTGACTTGGTTGGCATGGCCAGCCAAGTCACCTTTAAAACTGGCTTGCAAAGCAGCACCAAAGGCATCTTGATTGGTCTTGGTGCGATTATTCACACCAGCAAGAAGATCATTACCAGCACCTGCTGGATCATAATCATCATTCAAGTCACCGTTTAATGTAGAGGTGCGGTTCTTACGGTAATACACATTACTTGAAACATAGGTTTGATCTGATACCCAATAACCTGCTTTTGCCGTCAACATATTGAACTGGTTCTTGGTTTGGTCTGGCTTGGTGTAGATTGAGCTACGGTCTAAAGTATCAAGCAACGCTTCGGGTTGGTAGCCATTGCCCACCAATTTATTGTCAGCGCCTGTATATGCCACTTCAAAATCTGCCTTTTCACCTGCCCAGCCAAATTTACCAAACAACTGGCGTACATCTGATGGTGAAGCATCGCGCCAGCCATCTTCTTTAAATGCATTACCCGCAACAAACCAATGCGCACCGTTATCAATCTTGCCACCCGCTTCAGCCTCTACTGCACGGCGACCCCATGAACCGCCATAAGCTTGAGCATGAAATCCAGGTGAATCGAGGCCACTCTTGGTTTGCACAGAAAGTGCGCCACCTAATGTGTTCAGGCCAAATACTGGGTTAGAGCCTGGCATTAAGGTAATACCAGCAATCGCATTTTTTGGGATCAAATCCCAATTCACCACATCGCCAAAAGGCTCATTAACACGCACGCCATCTTGATACACTGACAAGCCTTGTGGAGTGCCAAGCAATGGTGAAGCTGTGAAGCCGTGATAGTTAACATCTGGCTGGAATGGATTATTTTGCGTGTCGTTAACATTGACACCTGCAATATTGTTATTGAGATAATCTGCAAGGCTTAGACTTTGCTGACGCTCCATTTCAGGCGCTTTGACTGTTTGTACGTTTGAAGGAATCTGCTCAATAGGCAGACCTAACGATGGCAATGGCGTGGTGCTGATAATGTCTATTCTTTTTATTTTGATTGCGTCATTACCTGCTTGATTGCTCGTGGTATCGTCCGCTACAACATTCATTGATGCGCCCAACGTACTGGCCACCAGAACCGTGATTAATTTGGCGCGAAATATTGATGTGTGTTGCATGTAGTGCTCCCCAGATATAAACCTAAAATTCAAATATGTGCTACTTATCTAGGTAATACATATCAAGTTCCGTGCCCGAAATGCCAACGCGGTAAATGTCTTTAATAATCATGGGTTAACAGATTTATAATGATTTAAATAAGAAGTGTAACTGGTTGTTATGGTTGTTTACAACCACTTTATTGGCTATATACAACCAATAACTAACCACAACAACCAACCACTGCCGCCAACTCAATACTATTCAGCTAAATACTATTAAGTAAATTTCTTGGGGGCTGGTTGAGAAAACCACGCACTGCAAGCCATGCAGCTAAGGGAACAAGCAGGATTGAGCCAATCAAGGCCAATAGGGAGGTGTGCCAGTTAAACGTATAGGGAATCCCCAGCGTTTGGGTACTGATATACCAGGCAAGGCCACTTGCCGTGAGCGTAGCAACCACGGCCGATATGAGCCCAATGCTGAGAAATTCAGCCAGCACAGCCGCAGTGACCTGTTTGCGCGATGCACCGAGTACGCGGAGTAAAGTGGCTTCACGAATACGTTCTGCCCGTGTGGCGATCAGTGCTGCATACAATACAGCGACACCTGCCAGCAAGCTGAAAGCAAACACATACTCAATCGCATGGGTCATTTTAGTGATGATCTGCTGGACTTGGTCTAGCAAAGCCGCGATATCAATAATCGTGATATTGGGAAAGCGCTTGACCAGCCTATTGAGTGTTTCTTCTTGGCCTTTTTCCAAGTGCAGGCTGGTAATGTAACTGGCTGAAAAATTTTCTAGCAAGCCTGGAGGCGTGACTGCAAAAAAATTGGTGCGCATGGTATCCCACTCTACTTTACGCAGGCTGCTGACGGTTAAATCAAGCTCGCTGCCGCCAATATTGTAGGTGAGCACATCTCCCAATTTTAATTTAAGAGATTCAGCGATACCTTTTTCCAGTGAAAGCATGGGTTTGCCTGCGTCGGACTTTGTCCACCACTGGCCTGCCACGATCTTATTATCCTGTTGCATATTTTCAGCCCAGGATAAGTTGAACTCGCGTTCAGCCAAACGCTTGGCCTCGTCTTTATATTGGCTGGTGTCCAGCGGCTTATGGTTGATCGCGAGTAATCGCGCACGCACCATGGGCGACATTTCAATCCCTTGAATCCCTGAATCGCTCAGAAACTGCTTTATATCGCTGATTTGCGCTGGCTGGATATTGATCATAAAGCGATTTGGCGCATCTGCAGGTAAAGATGCCTGCCAGCTTTGCAGCAAGTCACCTCGCACCAATGCCAATAAGATAAGCGCCATAAGGCCAAGACTGAAGCCTAATACTTGCGCGACGGTCATCCCTGGGCGGCGCTTCATGGCCGCAAGGCCGAGCTTCCACGTGCTGCTATTGGCTTCTGGCAGGCGTTGTAAAGCTTTGCTTGCAAGCCATGCCAATAGCCCTGTCACAAACACCAAACCCAACAATCCAAGTAAGGTAGCGGCACCTAGCTTAAGATCACCTGCATTCCAGAATATCAAGGCTGCCAGCACTAGTATCGCGGGAATAAAACTTAACCAACTCGCCACATCAAAATCACCAAGATCGCGTCGCAAAATGCGTAGCGCTGGCACATGTTGCAAACGGCGTAAATGTGGCCAGACCACGGCTAGCATGGCTGCAAAGCCAGTGACCAAACCTGCCAATACAGGCATTAAACTCGGTGGCGGTAATGTCTCCACGAACAAACGGCCTGCCAATGATGCCAAGCCAGCTTGTGCAGCATAGCCCAACAAACACCCAACCAAGCTACCAGTGAGCGCTAGTAAGATAGTCTGCCAAAGCAATATCTGCATAATGAGTTTTTTGGTCGCGCCAAAACACCGCATCAGCGCATAAGTATCGAGGCTAGTTTGTATGTAAGGCAGACTGGCAAGAAACATCGCCACCATCGCGAGCATGACGCCGACCATCGCAGCTAAACCCAAGAACTGCTCGGCCTTGTCGCGAGCACTTCTAATTTCGGGGCGTGCCGAACGCAAGTCTTCAATGCGCTCACCTTTTTGCAGCTGCGGCTTGGCCCATGCAGCGTAATCTGCAATCTCCGCTCGATCTGAAGCGAGCAGTAATTGATAACGTGCGCGACTGCCAAACTGGATCAACCCAGTGGAGGCCACATCTGCCTGGTTCATGAGCAACCTCGGTGCAATATTGAACATATTGCCACCACGTGAGGGTTCGTTTTGCAGAAAGGCAGTGACTTGCAATTTTCGATTGCCCAGATCCACCGTATCCCCGATTTTCAAATCCAGGATTTGCGCTAAGCGAGGCGCTATCCATACTGAACCTGACGAGGGAATTGAAGCCGCTTGCGCTTTTGCGCTGACGCCACCGCCAATCGCTTGCTGACTAACAGTAAGATCACCCCTTAGCGGAAATCCCTCGCCTACCGCTTTAATCTCCGCCAGTTGGCTCGCATCAGCATGAATTACCATGCTTGGGAACTCGAGCGAGCTAGTGGTTTGAAGCTTACGTTTTTGCGCTTCTTTCAAATATTGCTCTGGCAATGGATGGTCAGCATTGATCACCAGATCAGCGCCTAGCAGCTGCCCGCCCTGACTATTGATGCTACCTTGAATACGGTCTGTAAAGAAACCAACTGAGGTAGTTGCGGTAATCGCCAACACTAACGCCAGCAATAAAACCCTGACTTCACCTGCCTGCCAGTGGCTGCGTAACTGCCTTAATGCAAGTGAGAACGCCAGCATCAGGCGCTTGCCTCAACATAATCTTCTGTAAAATGGCCACTTTTTAGGTGTAATGTGCGTTCACAGCGCGTTGCCAGACTCATGTCATGCGTCACCAATACCAGCGTAGTATTTGCCGCTTCATTCAAGCTGAATAGCAAATCAATAATGCGCTCCCCCGTCACAGCATCCAGATTGCCTGTAGGTTCATCTGCAAAGAGAATCGCGGGCTTGGGCGCAAATGCGCGGGCTATCGCCACACGCTGCTGTTCACCGC
Organism: Methyloradius sp.; assembly: GCA_035460505.1. GTDB lineage: Bacteria > Pseudomonadota > Gammaproteobacteria > Burkholderiales > Methylophilaceae > Methyloradius. Next base: position 9,277 of record DATHWP010000113.1, read on the forward strand.
CCGATAATTGTTTGGGATAATGCGTCAGTCGATCGGCAAGGCCTACTTTTTCCAGCGCTTCCAGCGCGATGGCTCTGGCGTTTGCTTTGCCTGTTAACTGCAATGGCAACATGACATTTTCCAACGCAGTCAGTGAGGGCAACAGTTGGAACGATTGAAAGACAAAGCCCATGTATTTGGCGCGCAGCGCAGCCCGACCATCCTCATCTTGCGCGCTGATGTTTTCCTGACTGATAAGGACTTTTCCAGAAGTCGGGCTGTCCAACCCTGCTAATAGACCAAGTAAAGTAGATTTACCCGAGCCCGAACTGCCGACAATGGCGACACGCTCTCCATGGCTAATCGCAAGATTCAGTTTGGATAAAATCGATAGTTCGTTACCATTACTGCTGACTGTTTTACTTAACTCAATTGCTTCAACGGCCAAAGGTGTTTGCATCAATGAAATTCCGCTTTCTATTTGTATTCTTAATGATTACTGCGTGCTCGGCTGCCAATGCTGCAACACCCACAATATTAGTCTTTGGCGATAGTTTATCCGCCGCGTATGGTATTCCGCGCGAACAAGGCTGGGTCAATCTGTTACAACAACGCTTGCAAAAACAGGCTTCAAATATTCAAGTTGTTAACGCCAGCATCAGCGGTGAAACCACCGCTGGTGGCGTAAGCCGGATTGAAGCCGCTGTAAAGCAACATCAACCACAATTAGTCATTATTGAGCTAGGGGCTAATGATGGCCTGCAAGGTTTATCGCTGGTCAATATGCAGGCCAACCTTACTACCATGATCACGATCAGCCAGAAATACAAAGCAACTGTAATGCTGGCGGGAATGATGATTCCACCTAACTACGGCATGCCATATACGCAAGAGTTCAAAGCTACGTATGAAAAACTGGCAAAACAATACAAATTAGCACTCGTGCCTTTTTTGCTGGATGGCGTCGCGGGTAATCCAGCACTGAGTATTGAGGATGGCCTACACCCCAATGTAAAAGGCCAGCCAATTGTGCTTGAAAATGTGTGGAAAGTACTTCAGCCTACGTTACTCAAGGCACATCTAATCAAAGCTGCGATGCCTTAACTGTGTAAAGACACCACCAAGCCTAGCTCATCTTCACGTGCCTGTAATTCACATGCAACGCCAATCCCAGGCACAATCGCCAAGGTTTCATCCCAATATATCAACGGTAAATGTTCACGCTGCCAAGGCGGTATGTGGGCTTCTTGTAGCAAGTGTTTGAGGGTGCGCGTTGGCCTTGCCCAGTCTGGCTTAAAACGCTCACCACCCACACGATGAGACACTCTTAGTTTGTTGATCCCTAAACGCTCTGCAGCTAATCCCGCGCCCGATTTTCGTTCAAACAATAAGCGGCTGCCATCGGGCAACACCAACTCAGCTTCGCCCTGCCAGATCATGGCAATCGGTAATGGTTCAGCATTGGTTTGTATGTAAGCCATGCCTTGGTAACGCCTCAACCAGACATCATTCTGAGCATCTACAGCCACTTTCAGAGTGGCGTCTGATTTGGCACCCAGCAACTGATGCAGCATTTCTTGCAAGCGACTGGTATTCGGCAAAGGTTGATCATGTTGAGCGAGCCACCAACGCAAAAGATTGCGAGCGCGCGCGTCAGAAAGCTGTGATAGCGCGGCTACATCAATTTGGTGATGCGTAAGGATGGTTACAGCATCCAAGGCTGCAAGTTCATCCAGCAAGGCTGAAGTCTCGGCAAGATGTGATGCTGAACGTGCAAGATTTTGGCTAATGGCAGGGAATCTCTGCGCTAAAACTGGGAAGACCTGATGACGGCAAAAATTACGATCGTAATGCTCATCCTCATTACTTTCATCTTCTATCCAGGTTAAATCGTGCGCTGCGGCATAAGCTTCCAACTGATGGCGCGGAACATCTAGCAACGGCCTTAATAGGCGGCGTTTTTGATCAACTGCTGCCATAGCTGCCAACCCTTTAGCACCTGCGCCACGAAGCAATTGCAGAAGTAATGTTTCAGCTTGGTCGTCTTGATGATGAGCGAGAGCGATGTAGTCTTGGACACTGTTTTCCAGTAACGCTTTATAGCGAGAATTTCTGGCTGCTGCCTCGACACCCAAGCCGCTATCTAAAGGCACTTTGACATAGATGACATCAAGCGGAATACCAATTTCATCACAGATTACTCGACAAAATTCAGCCCACTGCTCGGCATTCGGGCTCAAGCCATGATGTACATGAACTGCCCGTAGCTTGAAGCCAAGGCTTTTTTGCTGTCTATCAAGTAAATGCAATAAAACGCGAGAATCCAAGCCACCGCTAAGGGCAAGCACTAGCGTTTGATCTTTTAATACCAAAGGCTGAAAAAAGTCAGCGATATGTTCTTGCAAGTTGCTTGTTTGATTAGCAGAATCCGCTAGGTCGTGAATGCCAGACTTATGCTTATGCTGCTTAGTTTTGACAGTCTGTTTTATTTGACGGCTACTTCTTTGAACTGACCATAACTCATCAAACGCTCAAAACGAGCTGCAAGCAAGTCTTCAGTAGATTTAACAGTCAACCTTGCAAGTTCATCAGTAATGGCTCTGCGTAAGGTCTGCATGATGACCTCAGGCGCGCGGTGTGCACCGCCTAAAGGTTCGGCCACAATGCGATCAATCAGCCCCATAGTTTTCAAGCGGGTAGAGGTAATTGCCAGTGTTTCTGCGGCTACTGATGCTTGGTCTGCACTCTTCCACAAAATAGAAGCGCAACCTTCTGGTGAAATCACAGAGTAAGTAGAGTATTGCAACATCATCAGGTGATCAACCACACCCAACGCCAACGCACCGCCTGAACCACCTTCGCCGATAATCACACCGATAATCGGTGTTTTCAACTCGGCCATTACGTAAAGATTACGGGCAATAGCTTCTGACTGTCCGCGCTCTTCTGCGCCTATGCCTGGGTAGGCGCCTGGGGTATCAATCAACGTGATAATCGGCAGGCCGAACTTCTCTGCCAGACGGAATAAACGCAATGCCTTGCGATAGCCTTCAGGGCGCGGCATACCGAAATTTCGATGCTGACGCTCTTTCACGTCACGGCCTTTCTGATGCCCAATAACCATGACAGATTGCCCATCAAAACGAGCGATACCGCCAACAATAGCTGGGTCATCACCAAAAGCACGGTCACCGTGCAATTCATGAAAATCGGTAAAAATGCCTTGAATATAATCAAGGGTATAAGGACGCTGTGGGTGACGGGAAACTTGCGAAATCTGCCATGCAGTCAATTTGCTGTAGATTTCTTTGGTCATCGTCTGGTTTTTTTGTTGTAGACGATCAATTTCTTCAGAAATATCCAGCGCGGAATCATCCTGCACATAGCGTAGCTCTTCGATCTTTGCGTCGAGCTCGGCTATCGGTTGTTCAAAATCGAGAAAACTGGTTTTCATGCGCTTGCCTTTTAATTAACTAAGCTTTTAATTCAATTGCTCTAATTATAGAGGATTTTTACGTTTTCTTCGCTTAACCAGCCTTTAAGGCCAGCCAATAATTCATCATGCAACTCCACGCGCCATTGCTCCCCGAGCATTATTTCGACGCGTGCATCCGAATTATGGTATTCCACTTTCACAGCACAACCACGACGTGTTTCACCGCCTGTATTACGGCAATATGGGCTTAACAGATCACGCAACTTAACCGCATCCGCCTGCCCATTACACGAAATTTTCAACAAGCTAGCATAGGCACCGCGTGCGGCAGCGAGGTCGTACAGCTTACGCGCATTGACACGCAGCCCCCCAGAAAAGTCATCATTACTGACTCTCCCTTCTACAATCAACAGCACATCGTCTTTCAGCAGATGTGGGTTCTGGTTGAGTAACTCATTACCAACTACGATTTCAATGCGTGAGGTAGCGTCATCCAGCGTAACAATCGCCATTTTGCCACGTGCAGTCATTCGGATACGCACGCCCATCACCACACCTGCCAATAGCTGTGGCTGCTCTTGCGGCTTCAAGTCCGCGAGGCCGCCACGCACAAAAGTAGAGAGTTCTTTTTTGTAGCCCAGATAAGGGTGACCACTTAAATAAAAGCCTAAGGCAATTTTTTCCTGCTGCAAGCGCTCTTGCTCCGACCATGGCGGCACTTTGGGTAAGGTATGCGCCACACTATCGGTAGTAATGCCAAATAGGCTATCTTGGCCAGTAGCTGCCCCACTCTGCTCTGCTGCAGTAATGGCGAGATTAACGCCTGCCAGCAAGGCAGCACGGCTAGGCTCAAGCTTATCAAAAGCGCCAGCGCGAATCAGTGACTCAATCACGCGACGATTCACCTTGCGCAAATCGAGGCGACGGCAAAAATCGAACAAATCTTTGAATGGGCCATCTTGCTCACGGGCTGCAAGCATTAATTCAATCGCTGCCCAGCCAGTGCCTTTAACTGCGCCCAGGCCGTACAGAACCTGGGTTTTATTCAGTGGCTTAAAGCGGAACTCACTCTGGTTAATATCGGGCGCCAACACTTCAACGCCATTCGCAGCACAATCATCGTGAAAGATGTTTACGCTGTCCGTATTATTCATATCAGCCGACATGGTTGCTGCCAAAAATGCTGCCGGGTAATGCGTCTTGAGATAAGCCGTATGATAAGCAACTAAAGCATAGGCGGCGGCATGCGATTTGTTGAATCCGTAGCCAGCGAACTTCTCTAGCGTATCAAACAGCTCACTTGCCTGGCGCTCAGTTAAGCCATTTTTGGTAGCGCCTTCTACAAAAATCTTGCGTTGGGCGTCCATTTCTTCTGGCTTTTTCTTGCCCATAGCGCGACGTAGCAAATCTGCGCCACCCAAGCTGTAACCTGCTACTACCTGGGCGATCTGCATCACCTGCTCTTGATACACTGCAATGCCGTAAGTCTCTTTCAGGATAGGCTCAGCCAGCGGATGTGGATATTCCACACGTTGCAAGCCGTGTTTACGACGGCAGAAATCGGGGATCAAATCCATCGGGCCTGGGCGATATAGTGCGACCAGCGCAATAATATCTTCGAAGCAATCGGGCTTCGCCTGCTTCAACATGTCTTTCATGCCGCGCGATTCAAGCTGGAATACCGCGGTAGTATTGGCCTGCTTCAATAGCTTATAGGTAGGCGCATCATCAATCGGCAAGGTTTCAAACAAGAGCGGTGGTAATGCATCAAGTGCACGCTGAGCGTTAGTGTTTTCCAACGCCATATCCAGTATGGTCAGTGTACGCAAACCCAAAAAGTCGAATTTGACTAGGCCAACGGCTTCAACATCATCCTTGTCATACTGACTCACAAGGCTATCGCCATTGGCCTGGCAATAGATTGGGGAGAAATCAGAGATTTTCCCAGGTGAAATCAATACGCCACCCGCATGCATACCCACATTTCGTGTCAGGCCTTCAAGTCTGAGCGCCAGTTCCAGCAACTCATTGACCTCCTCTTCCTGCTCACGCCGTTCATTAAACTGCGGCTCTTTTTTGATGGCTTCGCTTAAGGTGATACCCAACTCGTTTGGAATAAGCTTGGCGATGCTATCAACAAAATTGAAGGGTAAATCCAACACACGGCCAACATCTCGAATTACAGCTTTGGCTGCCAAAGTACCGAATGTGGCGATCTGGGAAACAGACTCACGGCCATACTTCTCTTTCACATAATCAATAACACGATCGCGGCCTTCCTGACAAAAGTCGATGTCAAAGTCGGGCATGGAGACACGTTCAGGATTCAGGAAGCGCTCAAACAGCAAGGCATACTGCAGTGGGTCAAGGTCGGTAATACCCAAACTATAAGCCACCACAGAACCAGCACCCGAACCACGACCAGGCCCAACAGGCACGCCGTTGTTTTTAGCCCAGTTGATAAAGTCAGCCACGATCAGGAAATAACCTGGGAAACCCATCTGGATGATGATGCTGGCTTCAAATATCAGTCGATCTTCATATTCCTGTCGTCTAGCGTCACGCACTGACTGATCTGGATAAAGTACTTCCAAACGCTTTTCAAGGCCGATCCTGGCTTGTGCGATGAGGTAATCATCAAGACTTTCACCATTTGGCGTGGGGAATTGTGGCAAGTAGTTTTTGCCCAACGTAAGGGTCAGGTTGCAGCGTTTAGCGATCTCCACACTATTAGCCAGCGCCTCTGGGATATCCGCAAATAACTCGGCCATTTCAGCCTGTGTTTTGAAATATTGCGCTGGAGTGAATACTTTAGGGCGGCGATTATCAGCAAGCACATAGCCCTCGGAAATACAAACACGTGCCTCGTGCGCCTTAAAGTCTTCAGTCTCTATGAATTGAATGGGATGTGTGGCAACCAACGGCAGGTTAATCTCACCAGCTAGCGCAATCGCTTGTGATATGTAGGCCTCTTGCTGTGCGTGGCCTGCGCGTTGTAATTCGATGTAGAAACGATCTGGGAACGCTGTGTTCCAGTCTTGCGCAAGCTGCTTAGCCAAACGCTGATTACCCTGCATCAAAGCATGACCAATATCGCCCGACATCGCGCCCGAAAGCACAATCAGGCCATCTGTGGATTCGTCAACCAGCCATTGGCGCTTGATTTCAGCGCGCCCACGATATTGATTGTGCAGATAAGCGCGAGTCAATAATTCACATAAGCGAAGGTAACCCGCGTGGGTTTGACACAGAAAAAGCAAACGATACGGCTGATCGCGCTTGGATTCGTTCTCCAGCCATATATCGCAGCCAAGCAAAGGTTTAATGCCCTTGCCGCGCGCCGCTTTATAAAATTTTACTGCTCCAAAAAGATTGCTGAGATCGGTCAGTGCCAAGGCAGGCATTTGGTCTTTTTGCGCGTACTTAACGTAATCGTCAATGCGCACTGTGCCATCCACAATGGAATACTCACTGTGGCAACGCAGGTGTATAAAAGTCGGTTGTTGCATGAATAGATTTTAACCGATTGAACGCTTTTCTGGGGTAGAAAAGCAGGCGTTTTAATTGAAGCGCCGAGTGTATGGACTGATTTTAAAACGTCATGATTAAAGGTCTAATCCGCAAATCCAA